>DATBKA010000569.1:0-1892 GCA_036556105.1 Ilumatobacteraceae bacterium
GTTGGCGCCGTCGGCGACCCACAGCTCGACGTTTCCGGGAGCCGCTGCGCGAAGTCGCTCGCCGACGATCCGCGCGTCCTCGACATTTCCGGCGGCGATCAACAACGCCGGCCTCGGCGCCGCGGCACGCAACGAATCGGCCAGCGCCAGCGGCGGCTTCGCCTCCGTCAACGCCTTGGTGAGCTGATAGGTCATCCACTCGATTCCCAGCTGGAACCTGCCGCGGAGGCCGTACCGGTCGGCCATCCATTCCTTGTCGCGGTAGACGCGATTCGTCGCTCCTTCGGCCACAACGGCGGCGATCCGCGGATCTGCGGCCAGCGCCCCGATCGCCGATTCGCCACCCATCGACATCCCCAAGACCCCGATCCGATGTTGCTCGACCTCGGGGCGCGTGCGCAGGTAGGTCACGGCGGCGGCGATGTCGCGCTCGCCGTACCATCCGAACTCCATCGCTCGTCCCCCACTACGGCCGTGGCCGCGAGCATCGAACGCCAGCACGCCGTAGCCGTGCTTGGCCACCACGGCAGCTTGGTCGAGCACGCTCGTGCGCGTCGATGATGCCCCATGCGCCAGCACCACCGCGGCGCCGTTGGTCGATGGGATGTACCAGCCGCTGAGCGTGACCGAGTCGTCGGTGTCGAACGAGACGTCGAGGTAGTCGAAGGCATAGTCACTCGGCCGGGCATCGCCCAACGTCGGGCGGGGCACGTTCGTCGCGTACACCGCCGGGAAGATCGTCGAGACGCCGACGAACGCCCCGACCAGCCCGATGGGCGCCATCGACCAGCGACGCCACCCGTGCGTGTGACGGGCGAGCACGCGTGCGCCGTCGACGAACAAGGCGATCGCACCGACAGTCGCGGCTACGCCCCCGAACGAGCGAGCACCGATTCCGGCCTTGGTCACGTACGCGATGGCGATCGTGCCCGCGGCCGGAAGGGTGATGGCTGCCAAGGCAACCTGCGCGAGCGCCGCTCGTCTCGGCGTCGCGCTTCGAGACCACCGCGCCCCGGCATACGCAACGCAGGCAACGATGAGCACCAGCCCAAGTACCCGAGCCACTCGCCACGACCACGACCCATCGAGGCCCACGATTGCAGCCCATCCCACTGCGATGCAGGCGTACTCGACGCGGGGGCGATCAAGCCGGAACCATCGGCTCCGGGAGAAGCGCGGTTCGTTCTCGATGTGACGATCTTGAGCATGGTGACCTCCATGGCGCACGGGCCATACGACCCACTTCGCCCAGTCGAAAGGTTGACGTTGATTGAACTGTTGATGCCTCGTCTCGATGGCGTGTCGATGGCGCCTCCCCCGCGCATCGCAAGCGGCCGGTTCATCCGGCACGGCGCGTGGGTGGGCCGGTGGTCATGGTCGTGCCATCCGGGTAGGTGATGGTCAGATTGCGGTAGCGATCGAGCTGGAGCTGCCAACCGCCCTCATGCACACAGTGGTGGTGCTTGTGGCAGAGGGGCACGAAATTTTCGACGTCGGTGCAACCGTTGTGCCGCCACCAACGAATGTGATGGATCTGGCAGTTGTCGAACGCAACGGAGCAGCCGGGAATGGCGCAGCATCGGTACATGGCGCGCAGTGCCCGCCGCTGGGCGCGGTTGGGTTGACGTTGCTGCCGACCGAGGTGGAGATTGACTCCCTTGGCGGCAGTGATGACGGGCACCACGACGTCGGCGCAACAGGCCATTCTGCGCACCGTCTCCACCGGCAGATCGATGTCGAGCCCGAGGTCGACGTACGTGTCGGTGTGCTCGCCGTCGATCAACGTCTGCGCGTCGATGAGGATGTTGACCTCTGTGCGCGCCGGCCCGCCGCGCCCCTCGCACAATGCGACAAGCGCCAAGGCGCGCAGGTGTTGCTGCTTGGCGACGGGC
>DATBKA010000570.1:0-1989 GCA_036556105.1 Ilumatobacteraceae bacterium
GGTTGATGGAGCGCGGCGAGGTGCCGGTGAAGGAGATGGCCGAGCAGTTCCACCTCACCGAACACGAGCTCGTCGCCGACCTCGAGCTCGCCGCTCTGTGTGGGTTGCCGCCGTTCGTCGACGAGATGATCGACGTGTTCATCGACGAGGGCGTCGTGTTTGCGGGGTTGCCGCGATTGTTCACCAAGCCCTTGCGGCTGACAGCTCCGGAAGGATTCGCCTTGCTGTCGGCAGGTCGCGCTGCGCTGCAGCTGCCTGGCGCTGATCCGGAGGGAGTGCTGGCGCGGGCGCTCGACAAGCTCGCCGCGGTGCTCGGCGATGACGGAGTGGTCGTCGATGCGCCGCAGCCACCGGCCACTGCTGAACTGGCGGCGGCGATCGAAGCGAATGCGCGGTTGCGCGTCCGCTATTGGTCGGCGATGCGTGATGCGTCGTCGGAGCGAGACATCACGCCGCGTTCGATCTTCCTCGATCGTGGTAACTGGTACGTGATCGCCGACGACGGCTTGTCGGGGGAGTCGCGCACGTTCCGCATCGATCGCTTCGAGGAGTGGGAGCCGACCGGGGAGATCGATCCGCCGAAGGGCGGAGTGCCGGCAGTGCCACCCGCCACCGACGACTGGTTCGTCGACAGCGACGTGCCGTCGGTCGTGCTGCGGCTGCAGCCGGCGGCACGATGGGCCGCCGAGCGATATCCCGTCCGCGAGGAGCACGAGGAACAGTCGGCGTTGATCGTGCGCATGGCCGTTGCCAGCGAGCAGTGGCTGCGCACGTTGTTGCTGCGGCTCGGTCGCCACGCCGCGGTTGTCGAGCCGGAAGCCTGGCGTGATCTCGGTGCGCAGGCGGCCCGCCAACTGCTGACGCGCTACGAAGGCACGGGGAGCTGAGCCGCTGACGTGATGCCGTGCGCCCGCAGCAGGTGCGGGAGCACAGCCGCCGTGGCATCGGCATCGGCCAACGCGTCGTGTGGGCGCACGAGCTCGATGCCGTAACGAGCACACAGATCGGCGAGGCGGTGTGACTGTTGCCGCTCGGGGTCGAGCTGACGGGAGAGGGTGAGCGTGCACAGTGGATTTTCGATCGGCACGTCGACGCCGTGCACCTTGCCGGCCTTGCGCAAGAACTCGGCGTCGAACGCGGCGTTATGGGCAACGAAGTGAGCGTCGCCCAGACGGGCGGCGAGCTCGCGTAGCACCTGATCGCCCGGCGGCGCCTCGAGCACCATCCGCCTCCGGATTCCGTGGATGCCGACGGGACCGACGCGGAACCACCAGCGACGGCGCGGCGCAACCAGGCTGGACCACCGATCGAGGACGCGGCCGTGGCCGTCGACGACGACCAGGCCGACTTGCAGCACGTGGTGGCGCCGCAACGACAGACCCGACGTCTCCACGTCGACGACGGCGAACCGCAGCGTGTCGAGCTCGGCATCCATGACGTTCACGATACGCCGGGGATGTGACACGGTAGAAAGGCCGGCAGGCGTTACAGCAGCTCGGCGGCGAGACTGGCAACAGCGCTGCGCTCGCACGACGACAACGTGATGTGACCGAAGCATCGCTGGCCGCCGAACGCTTGGATCAGCACAGCGAGGGCGTTGTTGGCCTCGCCCATGTAGGGGGCGTCGATCTGGCTCGTGTCACCCGTGAAGATCACCTTGGTCCCTTCGCCGATGCGCGTCAGCACGGTCTTGAGCGTGGTCGGCTCGAGGTTCTGGGCCTCGTCGACGACGACGATCTGGCGGTGCAACGAGCGGCCGCGTAGGAACGTGACCGACTCCAACGCCAGCTGGTTGCGGCCGATCAGCTCCTCGATCAGCCTGTTGGCATCGCTGCTGCTGCGCTGGTCGGTGAGGGCGACGATCGCGTCGTGGATGGCCGACATCCACGGGTCGAGCTTCTCTTCGAGCGTGCCCGGGAGAAATCCGACGTCGGCGCGACCCACGGCGATCAACGGGCGGTAGACGGTCAGCCGCTCGAAGCGGCGGAC
>DATBKA010000571.1:0-8974 GCA_036556105.1 Ilumatobacteraceae bacterium
ACCCTGACCGTCAACCAGAACTCGGACTCGTTGACCGGCACAACGTCGGCAGCCGTGGTCGACGGAGTTGCCACGTTCAGCGACCTCGCCATCGCAAGAGCCGGGACCGGCTACACGTTCACGATCAAGGCCGACGGTTTGAAGAGTGCGACGAGCGCCGCGTTCGACGTGACGACCGGGCCCACCGCGCAGTTGGTGTTCACCCGCCAGCCGAGTGGTGGCAGGGCCACCAACACGTGGTGGAGCCAACCGATCGTGACGGTCGAGGATGCTTTCGGCAACGTCGTCGTCACCAGCGTCGACGCCGTCTCGCTGCAACTCACTCCGACCAGCGGCACCGCCAACGCGGTGCTCGTCTGCGCCGAGAACCCTGTCGTCGTCGTCAACGGCGAGGCCAGGTTCTCGAAGTGCAGCATCGACCTGGCCGGCGACGACTACACCGTGACGGCGACGTCAGGGCCGCTGTCCGCGGTGAGCGAACCGTTCGCGATCACGTAGCAGTCACGCGCACGACACACACGTCGCCGCCCACGGGATCGCCTCGAGTCGCTCGCCGGCGATCTGGCGGCCGCAGACAGTGCAGACCCCGTAGGTTCCTTCGGCGACGCGGAGCAGCGCGGCGTCGACCGCCGCCAGCTGCTGCACGAGTTGATCGTGGATGGCGACATCGGTGAACCGCTCGATGGCGATGCTCGTCCCTTCGCCGACGCGCTTGCCGAACGAGATTCCTCCACTCGGCACGTCCGCGCCGGAGCGCAGCGCGGCCGCGCGACGTTCGAGATCGTCACGCAACTCGATCAGTGCGGCGACGACTGCGTCCTGAGATGTCTCTGCATCTGGCTCGGGTCGGGGTGCCGTAGGCACGCGATTGACTGTACAGCCGGGTGTCCGACGCCTCCGCGGGTCGGCGGTCGGCGGATTCACCGCTCCGAACTGACCAGCCAGCTCATGTTCCACATGTCACTCGGTTGGGTACATGGAGGCGCGTGGCGCGTGCGCGCCCGACAGCTGAGGAGGCGACCATGCGACACTTGTCCTTCCGCCCGGCGTTGACGATCCGCGGTCGGAAGTTCAACGGATTGCGGGGATGGGCAGGCAAGCCCCTGCACCCGCCGTTGACTGACATACCGGTCGGTGCCTACATGCTCGCCGCCGCGTTCGACGTGATCTCGGCGATCGGCAACGACCAGGAGTGGGCCCGCGATTTCTACCGCGCCGCCTCGTTCTGCCTGATCGGTGGCGCTGTCGTGTCGGTGTTCACCGCGCTGACCGGGTTCTGGGACTGGCTCAAGTCGACCGAGCCCGGCACGCAGGCGCGGCGCACCGTCAACGCCCACGCCTGGACGATGGTCACTGTCACGGTGTTGATCCTCGTCGGCGTGGCGATCCGGGTCTTCAACTTCTGGGACGAGCCGTCGACGCCCGGCCTCGCTTTGGCGTTCACGCTCGTCGCTGCGGCGTTGACGGTGATCGGTGGAACGATCGGCGGCTCGGTCGCCTACGACTACGGGTTCAACGTCGAGACGGCCGGCGACAGCCCCGTGTGGCACCCCTCCGAGACCGACATCTTCCCCGGCCAGCACACCGAGCCGACCAGCAGCTGAGATCGCAACGCTGATGGACGTGCTCTCCTGGCGCGAGGTCGATCTCGGCGGCGTCGTCCTGGCTGGTTTCGCCGGCGGCTACACGATGGCGCTCGTCGGGTTGTGGGCCGGACGCCTGCCGGGTCTGGCGGCGATCGACATCGCCGACTTCGGACGGCGCTACATGGTGTCGGATCGTCCCAGCGCGTGGTTGCTCGGGTTGCTCTCCCATCTCGCCAACAGCTTCCTGCTCGTGCTGCTGTTCGCCACCGTGATCGATCCCAACCTCGACTGGCCGCGGTGGCTGGAGGGTCTTGTGTGGGGTGAAGTGCTCGCCGTCGCCCTGGCCGGCGCGCTCGTCGCACCGCTCAGCGGTCAAGGGTTCATGGGGATGCGCACGCGCAATCTGCGCTTCGCCGCCACCAACGTGTTGATGCACGGCGTGTGGGGACTGCTCGTCGGCCTCGTCTACACCGGTCCGCGATGACCGACCTGCGCGTCGCGCAACCGATGGACACGTTGCACGGTGGCGGCATTGCCTTGTCGTGCGCACCCGACGGATCGGTGTGGGCCGACGCGCAGCAGGGACTGTTCGCCGGAGATACGCGTGTCCTCTCGACGTACCGCATCAACCTCGGCGGGGCGAACCTCGATCTCTTGTCGCGCGTCCGTGAAGGGCACGGAACGGCGCGCTGGCACTACCAGAACCGAGCCCTCCGCGACAGCGGCGGCGACACCCCGGCCGGAACGATCTTCCTCGTGCTGCGTCGACGCGTCGACGGAGCGATGCACGACGACGTGCAACTGACGTCGTACCTCGACCGGCCGCTCCGCACGACCCTGATCGTGCAGATCGACGCCGACTTCGCCGACATCTTCGAGGTCAAGGCGCAACGTTTGCCGCCGCGGGTGGGCGTGCGGCGCACGGCGACTGCGCAGGGTGTGATGTTTGAATACCGCCGCGGCGACTTCCGTCGTGCCCTGGACGTGCTGATCTCCACGACTGCCCATCCTGCGGTCGTCGTCGGCGCTCGACTGGTCTTCGACGTCGTGCTGACTCCAGGCGAGACGTGGAAGGCATGCATCGAGTCCGTGCCCGAGCTCGACGACGAGCGGTTGACGTTCCGTGGCGACCCGCACGAGGAGGAGCGCAACGAGGAGGCGCCGGTCACCGTGACGGCACCGGAAGTGCTGGCGGCGCCGTTCCGCCGCGGGTGCGCCGACCTCCGCGCCCTGGCGACCGGCGACGACAGCGGCAGGTACGTCGCCGCGGGAGTGCCCTGGTTCCTGGCGCTGTTCGGCCGCGACACGTTGATGACGTCGCTGATGACGGGACTGATCGGAACGAAGACCGCGCGTGGCTCGTTGCGCGCCCTCGCCGCGCTGCAAGCCGAGGCCGTCGACGACTGGCGCGACGCCGAGCCCGGCAAGCTGCCCCACGAGTTGCGTCGCGGTGAGCTGGCGCATCGCCATCTGATCCCTCATTCGCCGTACTACGGCAGCCACGAGACGCAGGCGCTGTACTGCCTCGCGTTGTGGAACGTGTGGCGATGGACCGGTGATCGCGCGGTGCTCGACGAGCACTTCGGTACCGCCCGCGCCGCGTTGCGTTGGTGCGACGAACGCGGCGATCGTGACGGCGACGGACTGCAGGAGTACGGCACGCGCAGCCGCGACGGCTACCGCAACCAAGGGTGGAAGGACGCGAGTGACGCGATCGTGACCGCCGACGGTCAGCCCGGTTCGCTGCCGCTGGCGACCGTCGAGTTACAGGGGTATCTCTACGCGGCTCGGCTGGCGATGGCCGAGCTGTTCGAGGAGTGCGGCGACGACCGTCTCGCTCAACAGCACCGCGCCGCAGCTCACTCGCTGGCCGCGCTCGTGGAGGAGCGCTTCTACGTCGAGGGCGACGGCTTCTACGCACTGGCCCTCGACGGCGCCAAGCAACGGCTGACGAGCATCAGCTCCAACCCCGGTCACCTGATGTGGTGCGGGCTGCCGTCACCCGATCGCGCCGCGGCCGTCGCCAAACGCTTCCTCGAGCCCGACCTGTTCAGCGGCTGGGGCCTGCGCACGCTGAGCGCCGAGCACCCCGCGTACAACCCGATGTCGTACCAGCGCGGATCGGTGTGGCCGCACGATACCGTCGTGGCCGCGGCCGGGCTGGCCCGCTACGGACATCGCCACCAGGCAGCGGCGCTGCTGCGGGCCGTCCTCGACGCCGCGTCGACGTTCGAGGCCGACCGCCTGCCGGAGCTGTTCTGCGGCTTCGACCGCTCGACGTGCCCACCCGTGCCGTACATCGAGGCCAACGTGCCCCAGGCGTGGGCGGCCGCCGCACCGATCCTCGCCACGCAGATCTTCCTCGGGATCGTGCCCGACGCGCCCCGACGCAAGGTCCATCTCGATCCGTGGCTGCCGGAGTGGCTGCCCGAGCTCGAGGTCCGCGGGATCACCATCGGCGCGTCGACACTCGACGTTCGCTTGTCGCGACGAGACGGAACGACGCACGTGGATGCAGAGGCCGGCGACATCGACGTCGTCGTCGACGCGGTGGCGGCGCCGATGTGGGGAAGGGTCGGATGACCACGAGCGGCGACCGACGCCGCTCGACGGTTCACCGGAACGGTCGAGCAAACTGATCACTAGCCGGACGCAAACAGTTCCCATTCACAGTGCGGTCCTCAGCCGTCGCGGCCGCTGCGATGGTCGACATCGAGGGAAGCGTCTTGGAGGCTTACTACGGGTTCGGCAACACCGATTGGCTCACGACACCCGAGGGTCGAGGAGGGTTCGACGGTTATCGCCTTCTGCGTTCGCTTCTCCCGCGCACGACGGCGCGTTCGGAACGGCTGGTGTCGGCGAATTGTTACGATTCTCGGGTGTCGTGTGCCCCCACGATGACGCTGGTCGGCCGGGCTGCCGAATCGGCCCTGCTCTTTCACGCGCGGGCGCGAGGGCGTTCCGTACTGGTCACCGGTCCGATCGGGATCGGCAAATCTCGGCTGTTGACCGCGACAATGGAGCGGGCCGCCGCCGAGGGGTTTCGTGCAGAGCGAGTTGCGGGTGCAGAGTGGCTGGCCAATGCGCCGCTCTCCGCCTTCGCCGGCAGTCTGCGCGTCGCCTGGTCACCTTCGACACCGCACGAGGCCCTTCAACAGGTGATCGCTTGGGCCGGCAGCTTGAGCGACGGTGGCCGTGGCCTCTTGCTGATCGATGATGCACACTGGCTGGACGAGGTGTCCCTCGCGGTGTTGCGCACTCTGATCGACAGAGAGACGGTGCCGTTGCTGATCGCGGCACGTTCGGGTTCTTCGGTGGTGGCCGAACTGCTCGACGCCGGCGGCGAGCGTCGTCTGCAGACGCTGGCGCTCGCACCACTCGGCGATCGTGATGTGAGAAAGCTCGTCACAGCGATGGCGGGTTCCTCTTTGACCCCCACCGTTGCAGAGGAGATCCGCAAACGAGCCGAGGGGAATCCCCTGTACGTCCGTGAGCTCGTCGTCGACGCGCTGGAGCGGGGCGACGACGCGCCGCACGAACTCGGACGCGACGCTGCGGCGGTAATCACGTCGCGGTTGGGTCGGCTGACCACCGACGAACGAATCCAACTGCAGCGTATTGCGCTCGCTGGACCGATCAGCCTCTCTGTCTTGGATCGGCTCGGCCCTGCCTCAGCCGTTTCCGGGCTGCAACGACGTGGTCTCGTTGACATTCTCGTGAGCGACCGTCGTCGCGACGTGGTCAGTTCCCACCCTGTCATCTCCGAGGCGGTCCTCGCCTCGCTCGGTCCGGTGATGCTCTGCGAACGCGCCAACGAGCTTGCGTTGTCGATTGTGTCGATGGGCATGCGTCGCACGGACGACGCGATTCGAGTCGCGACACTCAATTACTTGGCAGGTGTCCAGGTCGAGCCATCGCTCGCGAGGCGAGCCGCCGTGAATGCCTCATCGCGGGGCGGAGCCCTACTGGCGCACCGTCTCGCCGTCGACGCCTTTCAACAATCGCCCACGGTCGAGCATGCGCAACTCTTGGCGTGGTGCCTTCTCTACCTCGGCCGGTTGCCGGAGGCCGTCAAAGTCTCCGAAGCGGCGACACAGCTGGCTGTGACGGAGGACGACATCGTCAGCCTTGCGATCTTCCGTGTGATTCTTGCGTTGCACGGCCAGCTCGATGTGGCGGTAGCCGAACGCGTTCTTTCGGAGGCTGAAGCGCAGGTGAGCGGGTCTGGCCGCGCAGCCCTGGCCGTTGCGCGAGCTGGAACCCTGCTCTACCGAGGTCGTCTGGGCGATTGCGTCGCGATCTATCGCCAGATCCGGGACGATGAGTCTTCGACCATGCGGGATCTGCTGTGGGCCGCCGCGCCGGCGATCGTTGCGCTGGTCTTCAGCGGCTTCCCAACCGAAGCACGGGCGGCGGCGGAACGTCTCCGCGCCGACGCAGCCGCGATGGCGCACGAGTTCCCCACCATCGAGGCGACCCTCGATGCAGAGCTCGCCGTCGCCATGGCCTGGTCCGGGGATCTGGCCGACGGTCTGGGATTGCTCGACCATTGCCTCCTCGAGGCGCAAGGTCGTGACGACCTCGCGGCCATACAACTGCTGACACTGATCCGCGCCGTGCTGGCGGCGATGCGCTGCGAGTACGAGCAGTCGGCTCAGGACCTCGCTGGGCTGGGTTCGCTTCGCGGCACCGCCTACGCGGCGTGGGCGCCGTTCGCGGGGCATCACGTAGCGGCTGCGGCCTTTCGCTGCGGAGATCGAGAGACAGGCGATCGGATGATCCAGTACGCGACAGACAACGAGGTCGCGGGCATGGATCTCTGCGCGCCGACGCGGATTCGCGCGATGAGCGAACGCGCGGTCCTCGACGGAGACGTTGCCGAGGCCCACCGGATCCTCAGCGGAGGTCTTACCCTTGCGCAATCACACGGGAATGTCGTCGAATCGATGATGGCTGGCCTGCGGCTGGCGGTGTTGGGCCGTGAAGACCAGACGTCGATAGAGCTTCGTAAAAGGGTTTCCGGGCTCGACGGTCCACTGGGCGAGCGAGTCGGATCGTGCCTCGACAAGATGCTTGGTGGAGACGTCGGAGCGCTCGACGAGCTCAGACGTTTGGAACTGGCCGGCTATGACTGCTTGTGTGTGGATCTGACCAATCTGGCGTTCGAACTTGGGCTACCGGTGTCTCCCCGAGTTCCGCACGTTGGCAACTCAAAGCCACGAGCCGCGACTCTCGACCTTTCGTACCTCACGATGCGCGAACGGGACGTGGTGCAGCTGATCGCCGCGGGGTCGACTGATGCCATGGTTGCTCGAAAGCTGGGTATCTCGCTGCGGACGGTGCACGCTCACGTGCGCTCGATCTTCACCAAGCTCGGGATCACCACTCGCGCCGAGCTGCACGGGAGGGTCGAGTGATCGCTGGCCGTCGCGTATCCACGACGTCGATATTGCATCGGTGATCCTCGACATACCTAGGTAATTCAGGCCGACGACGCCAACTGAATACCGATGCGCGTCGGCGGGCATTGGTGTACTCCTTGCCTCCGGTACCGCCACCGAAGACGGTGCGTACGTGTAGAGAGTGATCGACAGTGATTGGGGTGTCCACCTCCGTCGAGGGCCTTGGGGCGGGACTGAATTTCCCGTGGTTGTTGCGACGGAAAACGTTCCTCAGAAACGAAGGATGACTCGGGTGGTGTGGTCTCTTGGGAGGTTCCGATGAGGGTGACTCGGATTGCGTTGGCGTTCGTCGTCGTTGCCGGCTTCGTTGCCGTGCCCGTGGCTCTGGCGAACCCGCTCTATCCGGAGGTGGCGCTGACGACGGGGAACGCCGCAATCTCACCCACAGTCGCCGACCTGAACGGCGACGGTTCATCCGACATCGTGGTCGCCAACAACGGCTCGAACACGATTTCGGTGATCGTGGCCAACGGCGACGGGTCGTTCCGGCCCAAGGTCGACCTCGCCACCGGTGCGCAACCGAACTCCATCGCCATTGCCGACTTCAACGCTGACGGGAAGCTCGATCTGGCGGTGTCGAACCGAAACTCCTCCACCGTGTCGGTCTGGCTCGGTGATGGCACCGGCGGGTTCGGGCCCCGCACCGACAACGCCTCGTCGACCGCACCGATCGCGTTGGTTGCCCGCGACTTCAACGGCGACGGGAAGATCGACCTGGCTGCGGCGAACGCCAACACCAACACCGTGTCGGTGTTGATCGGTGCCGGAAATGGAACGTTCGCCACCCAGCAGACCTACGCCACGGCGACCGGCCCCAGCGCGATGGTCACGTTCGACGTGAACGGCGACGGAAGACCTGATCTGGTCGTGGCCACCGGCGCCAACGTCATCTCGTTCCTCCTCAACAACGGCAACGGCACGTTCGCTCCGAAGAGCGACTTGGCGATCAGTGGACGAGCGACGTCGATGGCCGCCGCCGACGTCAACGGCGACAGCAACACGGACATCGCCTATGTGCTCGGCACCGGCGCCAGCATCGGCCTGCTTCTCGGAACTGGATCGGGAACGTTCACGTCGCAGCCGATCTCGAACACCACACCCTTCTCACGCGTGCTCGCGGCCGACGTGAACAACGACAGCCGAGTCGATCTGGTCCTCACCAGCGGGATCGTCTCGGTGCGTCTCGGCAACGGTGACGGAACCTTCCAGCCCAAGCTCGACATCCCCGATCCATTGGTCGTGACGGACCTGGCGATCGGCGAGTTCAACGCCGACTCCAACCCCGACCTGGTCGTGACTCGCCAGTCGACCACGATCGCACTGATCCACGCCGGCAACGGCAACGGCACCTTCCGAGTCGACAGCGAATACACAGCTGGCTCCGGATCGCGTGCGGTGGCGACAGGCGACCTGAACGGTGATGGCGCTGCCGACGCGGTGGTCGCCAACCTGGCCTCGAACACGGTGTCCGTGCTGCTCGGCAACGGGGACGGAACTCTGCGCGCCAAGGTCGATTTCGCCACGGCTGCCGGACCAGTGGCGGTCGTCGTTGCTGACGTCAACGGCGACGGTCGTCCGGACGTGCTCACCGCCAACCAGACCGCCAACGGGATCTCCGTGTTGCTCGGCAACGGCGACGGCACGCTCGCGGCGCGCACCGACTACGCGACCGGGCTCTTTCCATTGGCTCTCGCCGTCGGCCAGTTCACCAGCGGCGACCAATCGCTCGACATCGCGGTCACGAACCAGAACAGCAGTACGGTCAGCATCCTGCTCGGTCAAGGCAACGGCACGTTCGTCACCGGAACCTCGCTCACTCCGACGGGCAACAGCCCCCGCGCGGTTGCGGCAACCGACTTCGACGGCGATGGGATCACGGACCTTGCGATCCTGCGCTTGAACCCGAGTGGGGTGTCGATGTTCCAC
>DATBKA010000572.1:0-3029 GCA_036556105.1 Ilumatobacteraceae bacterium
ACTTCTCCTTGGAATCGGCGCCGGCGAACACGCTCCCGACGGCTGAGCCAGTCGTCATTCCGCGCCGCTTCGATGCGTGCCCGACGAACCTTCGATTCCAGGAATGCGGGCCACGCCGCGTAGCGCTGCCAGTCGATGCGCCGGCAGGCATCCCATGTCAACCGCAACACCTGGGACAGCACCTCGTTGCGATCGGCGTGAGCCGGCAGCCCTGCGGACAGCGAACCGGCGAAGGCCAGCGCCCAAGGATGGAGCTGGGCGTAGAGCTCGTCGGCGAGGTCGCGTTCGCTCTCACCGGCGCGCCAGCGCTCGGCCATCGGGGCGAGCACGAGGCCGACGAAGTCGGGGTGCCGAGGGGAGCGGTCAGCGGGAAAGCGGCGCCGATCGATGGATGGCCGCTGGGCCGTGGCGCCGTGCGCCGGGCTCGTGGCTGGAACGGTGATTGGATCCTGGGGCGGGGGATCACTCCTGCAATTGGCTCGTTGCATCGTTTCCACTGAGGGCACCTCTCTCACCGTGCTGCGTCGGTTGCGGATAGTGATATCTAACTGCCCAGCCTGGACTAGCCGACAGGGCCCAAGTTCCCCCCGGGGGTCGCTCTTGGACACCTCGCCGTGGGCATCAGAGCCCTACCTCGGTCACGGTCGCGCCCGGCGTCGTCCCTCCGCCTGCCGCAGAGCACAACGGCCCCTGGCGAGGGCCGAAGGACCCGACTCGCGCGTCGAACGGCCCCTGGTGAGGGTCGCGACCGGGTCATACGGTGGCTGTCATGACCAATGTCAGCACCGTGACCGAGGGCGCCTCGGTCGAGCCGCCCCATGGCAGCCATCGCGACGTGCTCGACGGCAACGAGGCTGCCGCGCGCATCGCCCACCTGGCCTCCGAGGTGATCGCCATCTATCCCATCACGCCGGCATCACCGATGGGCGAGTTTGCCGACGACTGGAGCGCCAAGGGCCGCGCCAACCTGTGGGGCGCGGTCCCCGAGGTGATCGAGATGCAGAGCGAAGCCGGTGCGGCCGGTGCGTTGCACGGTGCCGTCACCCGCGGCGCGCTGGGAACGACGTTCACCGCCAGCCAGGGCCTGCTGCTGATGCTGCCGAACATGTTCAAGATCGCCGGCGAACTGACTCCGGCGGTCATCCACGTCGCGGCGCGCACGGTCGCCACCCACGCGCTCAGCATCTTCGGCGACCACAGCGATGTGATGGCGGCGCGCACGACGGGTTTCGCCATGTTGTGCGCGAGCAGTGTTCAGGAGACGGGAGACTTCGCGGCCATCGCTCACGCCACCACGTTGCAGACCCGCGTTCCGTTCCTGCACTTCTTCGACGGCTTCCGAACGAGTCACGAGGTCGGCACGATCGAGGTCCCGTCGGCCACGCAGTTGCGGGCAATGATCGATCCCGCGGCAGTCGCCGCGCATCGCGGTCGCGGCCTCGACCCCGACCGTCCGGTGCTGCGCGGCAGCGCCCAGAACCCGGACGTGTTCTTCCAGGCTCGTGAGGCGTGCAACTCGTTCTACGCGGCGGTCCCCGCGGCAGTGCAGGCATCGATGGATCAGCTCGCAGGGCTCACCGGCCGCCAGTATCACCTGGTCGACTATCACGGTGCGCCCGACGCCGACCGGGTGATCGTGCTGATGGGCTCCGGTGCAGGGGCTGTCAAGGAGACGGTGGACGCGTTGTGCCGCTCCGGCGAGCGCGTCGGCGTGGCCGTCGTGCGGCTGTTCCGTCCCTTCCCCACGGAGGCACTGCTTGCTGCGTTGCCGCCGAGCACGCGCACGATCGTCGTGCTCGATCGCACGAAGGAGCCGGGTGCACCGTTCGAGCCGCTGCACCTCGACGTGATGTCGGCGGTGTGGCACAGCGCCACGACATCGTGGGCCGACGGTCGCCAGCCGCGCATCATCGGCGGACGGTACGGGCTGAGCAGCAAGGAGTTCACGCCGTCGATGGTCAAGGCGGTCTTCGACGAGGCGAGTCGTGGCGAGCCACGCAACGGGTTCACGATCGGGATCATCGACGACGTCACCCACACCAGCCTTGAGTTCGATCCGGAGTTCTCGACCGACCAGTCGCGCGTGCGCGCCGTGTTCTTCGGGCTCGGCTCGGACGGCACCGTGGGCGCCAACAAGAACACGGCCAAGATCGTCGGCAAGAACACGGATCTCAACGTGCAGGGCTACTTCGTGTACGACTCGAAGAAGTCCGGAACGATGACCGTCAGCCATCTGCGCTTCGACCCGGCAGTGATCGACAGCACGTACTTGATCGATCGGGCCACGTTCGTCGGCGTGCACCAGTGGAACTTCCTCGAGCGCGTCGACGTGCTCAACGTGGCCGAGCCCGGCGCGACGGTCTTGATCAACAGTCCGTACCGACCGGAGCAGATCTGGGACCGGTTGCCGATCGAGGTGCAGCAGGTCGTCATCGATCGCAACCTGCAGTTGCACGCGATCGATGCCGCCGCGGTCGCTGAGGCCGTCGGGCTGTCCGGCCGAGTCAACACCGTGATGCAGACGTGCTTCTTCGCCCTGTCCAACATCCTGCCGACCGACGAGGCGATCGCCCGGTTGAAAGAGGCGATCACGGCCACGTACGGCAAGCGCGGCGACGTCGTCGTGCAGCGCAACATCGCCGCAGTCGATGCGACCCTTGCCCACCTCTTCCCAGTGCCGACGCAGTCCGCTGTGACGGCGACGAAGCATCGCCGGCCGACGGTCAGCGGCGATGTCACCGACTTCGTGAGCCGCGTCACGGCGCGAATGCTGGCGGGGGAGGGAGACCTGTTGCCGGTCAGTGCCATGCCCGTCGACGGCACGTTCCCGACCGGCACGGCCGCTGTGGAGAAGCGCACGGTGGCGACCGAGATCCCGATCTGGGAGGCGGACCTGTGCATCGACTGCGGCAAGTGCGCGATCGTCTGCCCGCACGCGGCGATCCGCATGAAGGTCTACGAGCCCGATGCTCTGGCCAAGGCCGATGCCGGACTGCTGAAGACGAAGTCGTTCCGCAGCCGCGAAGTGC
>DATBKA010000573.1:0-2525 GCA_036556105.1 Ilumatobacteraceae bacterium
CGAGGCAGCTTACGATCCGATGGTGCCTCGCCCCGCAGATGAACAGTTCGATGCCGACTACTACTCGCGCTATTACGGCCGGCGACCGGTGCATGACCGGCGGCGGATCGCCCAGCTCGCCGGCGGCGTGATGTCCCTCGCCGCCTGGTGGCGCATCCCCATTCGCTCGGTGCTCGACGTCGGCGCCGGGAAGGGCTACTGGCGCGACTGCCTTGCGGTGACGCATCCGCGGGTGAGGTACGACGGTCTCGACGTCAGCGCCCACGCCTGTCGGCGGTACGGGCACGAGTGCGCCGACATCTCCGTGTGGCAGCCGCGACGCCGCTACGACTTGGTCGTCTGCCAGAGCGTGATCCAGTACCTCGACGACGCGGCGGCGACGCGTGCCATCGAGACGTTGGCCGAGGCGTGCCGCGGCTTGCTCGTGCTCGAGGTTCCGACCGCCGGCGACCGGAACGGCATCATCGATCCGGCGAGCACCGACCTCGACGTCCATTGGCGGACGGGGAGGTGGTACCGCACTCGTCTCGCCCGTGGCTTCACCGAGATCGGCGGGGGCATGTGGTTGTCCAACGCCTCCACAGCGGTCTTCCTCGAGCTCGAACGCGCCCCCTGACCCCCATCGCATGGGCGCGAAAACTGCCACCGGTGGTCCAAAACCGCGCCCATACAGCCTCAATGGGCGCGAAAAGTGCCCGCTCAGGGGGGTTTTCGCGCCCAAGCGGGCCGCAGTGAGGGATCAGGTGGAGGGGGGTTCGCCGGGGATGGTGAACAGCGGGTTCCACGCCGAGTCCGGCGCCACCGGCATCAGTGTCTGCGGCACCTCGGCCTGGTTCGGCCAGCGGGCCTCGTAGGGCAGACCCTCCAGCAGCACCTTGTCGCCCTTGGCGTACAGCTTGTCGGGATTCCAGTCGGGGTAGGTACCCGGGGCCAGCGTCGTCGGCGTGTACGGCTTGTCGTCGGGCCCGATCGGGCCGACCAGTGACCACGGTGTGTCCCACGGGTTGGCGACGACGGTCGTCGGTTCCTGCCCTTGCGTGTACCACTTCGCCTGGTAGACGAGCCCGCGGCGGACGACCTTGTATCCCTCGGGGTACTGCGCCTCCGGTCGCCACAACGGATACGGGCTCTTCGAAGGATCGTCGGCGGATTGCTGGCGATCCTGCACCGTGACCGAGTCGGTCTGGGGGAGGTATGGCGCCCGGCCCGGGAGGGCCGTGAACACGGCGGCGAACCCGAGCGGATCTTGCTCGACGCTGCTGCATGTGTTGCTGAGCACCATCACGTCGGCGAACGAGGCGCTGCACGGGGTGTCGCGGTTCAGCGACCACAGCGAGACCCGGCCGAGGCCCTTGGCATTGGCGTAATCGGCGAGCCCTGTTGCGTCGTCGATCGTGAACACCTCGCCTTCGATGTCGTTCTGGCCGATCATCGGTGTCGCCCCGAGGTGTGCCCAGCGCTGCGGCTCGTCCAGCGTGACCCCTTGGCCGGCGTAGATGCTGGCCAGTTGCTGAGCCGACGCTTCGAGGGCTGCCTTCGTCGCCCCCAGCATGTCCTTCGTCGGATGCTCGGCGCTGCCGAAGTTCATCGTCATCACGTTCACGCCGGTGAGGGCGACGCCACCTTTGATTGTCTCGCGGACCAGCGCTTCTCCGTCCGCCGTGAGACCGCCCGTCGAGACCGGTACGGTCAGCCACACAGCCAGGCCGTCCTCGGTTGCAGCCCGCTCCTTCTGGATGGTGGCCAGTGCTGTGGCGCGTCGCTCGATCGACGCAGCATCGGCGACGGCCGTGCCCTCGATGTCGAGATCGATGACCTTGACGTCGTAGCGGTCGATCACGCTGCGATAGGCATCGGTCAGCTTGGCCTGGTCGGTGCACATGATGGCGAGCTCGTTGTTGGCCTGCCCGCCGAAGCTGACCATGATGTCGCCGCCGGCTGCACGCAGTTGGCTGATGCGCCGGTCGAGCTCGATGCTCTGCTTGGCCTGATCCATCGAATAGCTGCCGCCCCACGACGGCGTGCACGGTTCGGCCGGGTCGGCGACGATGAACGCCAGGGCGACGTCACGGGCCGGGTTCGATTCGGGGTTCTGGAACTCGTACGTCGGAGTCAGCGTGACGTCGACATAAGGCACGCTCCACGACCGTTCACGCGGCTGGACGACCGTCGACACCTTGTCGATGCCCAGCACGAGACCGCCGGCGATCAGCGCGGCGACGAGGAGGACGATCCCCAGCCGCGCCCAGGAAAGGCGCTGGCGGGGCTCGTCGGGGAGTGGTTCTTCGGCGACAGCATCGTCCGCTCGGTGTTCCAATTCACGGGTTGAACGCATCGTTGAATCATCGGCCCACGGCCCGATGAACGTGAGCGAGTTCTCAATTCCCGCTCACGATTCCGGCAAGAAATGTCGATACCTCTCCGTCAGGACGAAAGGGACAGGCGGATCAATGGGTATGAAGCGGCCGGGAATGGCCACGAAGCCGGCGGGCAAGCGCGCCCGTCGTCAATGGGGAAGTGACCGG
>DATBKA010000574.1:0-2025 GCA_036556105.1 Ilumatobacteraceae bacterium
TGCCGGGCGGCGACGAGTGGTCGGGGTTGCGGATCGGCACGCCGGAGATCGTTCGCTGGGGCATGACCGCGGGCGACATGCCCGAGCTTGCCGCGCTGGTCGCCGGCGCGTTGCACGACGATCCGGGCGACGTGGCGCCGCGCACGACGGCGTTCCGCTCACGCTTCACCACGTTGCACTACGTGCGTTGATTCAGCCGGTGATGCCGGCGCTCAGATCTCGTTTTCCTGCGGCTCGATCGTCGGCCCACTGCTGCAGCGTTGCCTGCAGCTCGGCAGACCCGGTGGCCTTCGCCCACTGCACCGGCAACGCCGGGAACGAGTAGTCGCCGACGTCGGCGGGCTCGTACGCGTCGGCGCGGCGTTTCATCGCCGCCTCGATCGCCGGGGCCAGCCGGGCCTGCTTGGCGCGGACCTGCGCGTCGTCGCGGTCGATGAACTCGGGAAGCACCTCACGTCCGAAGATCTCGATCGACTCCATGATGTGCTCGTGCTGGTTTCGGCCTGCCTGGAGCACGAAGATGACCTGGTCGACGCCGGCCTCCTCGAAGCGGCGCAAGTACTCGCGAACTTGATCGGGCGTGCCGACGCTTCCACGCAGACCGGTGGTGTCGCCGGCAGCTTGCTTCGCCCCCAGCGTGCCCAGTCGCTGCGCTTCGCGAACCGCGGCGATCACCGCGTCGGGGTCGTAGCCCTGCGCAGCGCGACGCTCGACGTATTGCTTCCACACGTCGGTCTTGCCGGGCTGGTGCTCACCGAACACGTAGAAGTGACCGAGCGAGTAGCCGAAGAAGTTGGCCCCCTCGGTGCCGCGGCGGATCGCTTCGTCTTCTTCGTGGTGCAGCATCATCGGGCTGACACAAGCGACTTGCGGGTTGACGTTGAATCCGACCGGCACGCACTTCTCGGTGAAGGTGCGCTCGTACTCAGTGACCCAGTTGACGGCTTCTTCGGGATCGATGAAGGCGAACGTCAGCGCGCCCATGCCCTTCTCTGCCGCCAGCAAGATCGTCTCGCGACGACTGCAGGCCACCCACAGCGGAGGGTGCGGCTTCTGCATCGGCTTGGGAATGACGTTGCGCGGCGGCATCTGCACGTACTTGCCGTCGACACCAGTGAACGGGGTCTCCGCCATGCACCGCACGGCGACCTCGAGACCCTCCAACCATTGCTCACGCTTCTCGATCGGGTTGACGCCGAACCCACCGAGCTCGGCCTCGCTCGATGACTCGCCGCTGCCGAACTCGACTCGGCCGCCCGAGACGAGGTCGAGCATGCTGACCCGTTCGGCAGTTCGCGCCGGGTGGTTGAACCTCGGCGCGGTGAGGATGATGCCGTGGCCGAGGCGGATCTGCTTCGTGCGTTGGCTGCACGCGGCGAGGAACACCTCCGGAGCCGAGGAGTGGCTGTACTCCTCGAGGAAGTGGTGCTCGACCTCCCAGACGTATTGGATGCCGAGCGAATCGGCCAGCTCGACCTGGTCGAGCGCATCCTGGATCAGCTGGTGCTCGGTGCCCTCGTCCCACGGGCGGCCGATCTGGTGCTCGTAGAAGATCCCGAACTTCATGTCAGCCGGCAGCGGCGGCGACGGCATCCACCAGCTGGTCCATGTGCTCGTCGAGGATCACCAGCGGCGGGCACATCACCAGCCCATCGGCGAGGGCGCGCACGATCACCCCGCTCTTGTCGAGCATGTGATCGCGCATCGCCTTTGCGTCCTGGTCAGGTCGCAACCGCAACGCCCACATGCCGCCGACGCCGCGCACGTCGTCGACGACGCCATCGGCGGCGAGCGAGTGGAGGCCGCCGCCCAGGCGGTCGGCGATGTGCTTGGCGCGCTCGACGAGGCCTTCGCGGCGGATGATCTCCAGGTTCTTCAACCCGGCGGCGCACGCCGTCGGGTGTCCGGAGTACGTGAACCCGTGGAACAAGATGAACTCGGGGTCCGACTCCAAGGCAGCGGTGGGGGCGGTGCCGACGAACACGCCGCCGAGCGGGATGTAGCCGGAGTTGACGCCCTTGGCGA
>DATBKA010000575.1:0-4287 GCA_036556105.1 Ilumatobacteraceae bacterium
GATCATCTCGGTCGCCGCGGTCGGGCCCGACGACGCGCCGCGCATCACCCAGGTCGCCAGTGGCTCGACGAACCCGCTGCACTACAAGACGCTCGTCGACAACATCCGTGAGTGGTTCACCGCCCATCCGCTGTATGACTCGGAGGGTCAGCCGATCGTCGTCCCCGAGTGGCAGTTCCCAGCTCGCGGTCGCGTCAAGAAGCAGCTCGAGCGAGCGAAGTCGATCGCCGAGAAGACCGAACGCGTCCTGCAGTCGCTTCCGTTGCGTGGCAAGCAGGCGACGTGGGCGGCGAAGCTCGACGAGACGAAGACCGACATCGACCGCGCCTACCAGTACGTGCAGCTGTACGGGCTCTACACGGAGTGCGAGGCGATCTACGAGGTCGAGCAACTGCTGGCCACCTACGCGTTGCTCGACCAGGCCGACCGCGACGCCTTCAACTTCGACCCGCGCACGATCGATTGGCCCCACTACATCAGCGCGATCCACCTGCCCTCGATCGTTCACCACTCGCGGGCCAAGGCCAAGCCGGGCAAGAGCCGCAGCGAGCGCACCGATCGCCTGCGCCGCAGCGTGCTGTCGCCCGACCGGCACATGGCCGCGTTCGATCTCGAGAACACGCTGATCGCCAGCAACGTCGTCGAGAGCTACACGTGGCTGGCGACGCGGCGACTGAACACACCGGAGCGGATCCGCTACGTGCTGCGCACGCTCGCCGAGGCCCCGAGCCTCAGCGCGATGGATCGCAAGGATCGCGGCGACTTCCTGCGCTTCTTCTACCGCCGGTACGAGGATGCGCCGGTGAGTCAGATCGACGAGGACTCGCCACATCTGCTCACGAATCTGATCCTCACCAAGAGCTTCCCGCGCGGCATCCGTCGGGTGCGCGAGCACAAAGCGCTCGGCCATCGCACGATCCTCATCACCGGTGCGCTCGAGTTCGCCGTGCGCGGGCTGCGTCCCCTGTTCGACGAGATCATCGCCGCCGAGATGTCGGTGAAGCCGGACGGCACCTACAGCGGGCACCTCTCCCACGTACCCCCGACAGGTGAGACACGGGCCCAGATCCTCGCCGACTACTGCGCCGCGGAGGGCCTGAAGCTCGACGAGTCGATCGCCTACGCCGACTCGACCAGCGACCTGCCGATGCTCGAGGCGGTCGGCTTCCCGGTGGCGGTCAACCCGGAGACGCGACTCGCCGCGATCGCGCGCAAGCGCGGCTGGCTCGTCGAACAGTGGTCGCGGGCCGCGGGCGGACCGCGCCCGCTGCTGCCGATCGGACCGTTGCTGAACGAGCGCGAGCGCGGTCGGAGGTTCGCATGAGCCGGCTCGTGTTCGAACGCAAGCCGGTGAAGTTCGCCGCGGCGCGCTTGGCGGGTGCGCTCGCACCCGGCCGGGGAGCGGCGGTGGGCCCGTTGAGCCTCGAGTCCGAGGAGTTGCTGCCGCTTCCCGGCCCGGAGTGGCTGAGGCTGACGCCGCTGCTGTCGGGCATCTGCGGATCGGATCTGGCCCTGATCGACGGCACTGCGTCCGCCTACTTCGATCCGTTGGTCAGCTACCCGTTCACGCCCGGTCATGAAGTCGTAGCCCGCACCGACGACGACCGTCGCGTGGTCCTCGTCCCGGTGCTGCACTGCGCGATCCGCGGCATCGACCCGGTGTGCGACATGTGCGCGACGGGCGCGATCAACCTGTGCGAGCGAGTCGCTTTCGGCCACATCGACGCAGGGCTGCAGACAGGGTTCTGCACCGACACCGGCGGTGGATGGAGCACGGGCCTGATCGCCCACGCCGCGCAGCTCGTCGACGTGCCCGACGATTTCAGCGACGAGGCGGCGGTGATGATCGAGCCGACCGCGTGCGCGGTGCACGCTGCCGGTCGCTACCACGGTGCCGACACCGTGATCATCGGCGGCGGCACCGTCGGGCTGCTGACCCTCGCCGCGATCAGCGCCCGGCGCGACAACGACGGCACCGGGCCCGTGATCGTCTCCGCTCGCTACACCGAGCAGCGCCGCTTGGCCAAAGAGCTCGGCGCCGACATCGTCTGCACGCCCGACGAGATGCCGCGCTGGGTTCGTTCGCTGTCACGTTCGATGGTGATCGGCGACCAGCTCAGCGGTGGATTCGAACGGGTCGTCGATTGCGTCGGGTCGAGCGATTCGCTGCAGCAAGCGCTGAACGTCGTCGCCCCCGGCGGCGAAGTGCAACTCGTCGGGATGCCGGGGAACGTCTCGCTGGAGCTGACCTCGTTGTGGCATCGCGAGGTCGCGATCCGCGGCTGCTATGCGTACAGCCGCGACGACTTCCTTCGCGCCATCGACGTCGTCCGCCGCTTCGACCTCGGCCGGCTGGTCTCGGCCACCTATCCCCTGCACGAGTACAAGGATGCGCTGGCCCACGCCGCATCCGCCGGTCGCCGCGGCGCCGTGAAGATCGCCTTCGACATGAGAAGAGGTTGAAGCAATGCCCCGCCCAGGTTTCGTCCTCGAAGTCGATCGTTCGACCCCGCCGATCATGTTCTGGCGCGGCGAGAACTTCAGTCTGGAGAAGTTGCCGGCCGGCCGCAGTCGGGTGATCTACCCGCCCGAGCCGCTCGACGCGATCGACGACATCGACGGCGCGATCCGTCACGCGCTGTTGCACCCACACGATCAAGATCCGCTCCCAGCACTGCTGTTCCCGGGGATGAAGCTGACGATCGCCTTCGACGATGTCAGCCTGCCACTGCCGAAGATGACCACGCCGGACACACGCCAACGCGTGATCGAGGCCGTGCTCGACCTCGCCGCCGACGCCGGAGTCGACGACGTGCATCTGATCGCTGCGCTCGGCCTGCACCGGCGGATGCACGAGTACGAACTGCGCCATGCGCTCGGCGATCGCATCTACGACGCATTCGAGCCGCGAGGCATGCTCTATCAACACGACGCCGAGGACTTCGACAACCTCGCCGTCATCGGCACCACGCCGCACGGCGAAGTGCTGGAGATCAACAAGCGCGCCGCCGACAGCGACTTGATCGTCTACGTCAACATCAACTCCGTGGCGATGGATGGCGGCTGGAAGAGCATCACGACCGGCTTGGCGAGCTACCGCAGCCTCAGCTACCACCACAACCCGGAGACGCTCGAAGGCACGCGCAGCCTGATGGATCGCCACAAGAGCGACCTCCACAAGAGCGTGTGGCGGCTCGGCGCGGTGATGCGCGACAACGGCCCGAAGGTGTTCCAGATCGAGACCACGCTGAACACCGACATGTTCCCGTCGCCGTTCGACTTCCTCTACAAGCGCGAGTGGGAGTGGAAGGCGAAGGACCGGGCCACGTTCTTGGCGACCACGAAGTCGCTCGACAAGATGCCGACACGGTTGGCGCGCAAGATCTTCTTCTCCATCGAGGGCCCGCATCAGATGACGAGCATCCAGGCCGGCGACACCGACAAGGTGCACGAGATCACGCTCGACTGGATCCACAAGCAACAACTCGTCGAGGTGCACGGTCAGACCGACATCCTCACCCTTGGCATCCCCTATGTGTGCCCGTACAACCCAGACGGGATTCTGAACCCGGTCCTGGTGATGTGCATGGGCCTCGGCTACCTCTTCAACATGTATCGCAACAAGCCGTTGGTGCGCGAAGGCGGTGTGATCATCATGACGCACCCCACCTATCGCGAGTTCCACCCGGTGCACCATCCGAGCTACATCGACTTCTTCGAACAGGTGCTCGCCGACACGACCGATCCGACGACGATGTCGAAGCGGTGGGAGAAGCAGTACGCCGAGGACGAGTGGTACCGGCATCTCTACCGCACCGGCAACGCCTACCACGGCGTGCACCCGTTCTACGCGTGGTACTGGGGCGCGCACGGGCTGCAGCACGCCGGGAAGGTGATCATCGTCGGCGGCGACCCGCCGACCGTGCGCCGTCTCGGGTTCACCCCCGCGTCGACGATGGACGACGCCTTCGAGATCGCCAGCGACGTGGTCGGTCGACACCCGACGATCAGCCATCTCCACGTTCCCGCGCTGTTGGTCGCCGACGTGCAATGAGCAAGCGCACCGTGCCGTACTCGCTGACCGGCTTGCGCCGCGCGGCGCGCCTCGGCGACGTTGCCAGCAGCACGCTGCAACGTGCTCTGCGACCGGCACGCAACCTCGGCTTCCCGTATCGCAAGCCGAGCGTCCCCAAGGGTGTCGTGGTTCCCCCCGACCCATCGAAGCTGGGTGCCAACTTCGAGACCGCCTGGGCGCGCAAGGGCCCGGCACGCGCAGCGCGCAAGGTG
>DATBKA010000576.1:0-2649 GCA_036556105.1 Ilumatobacteraceae bacterium
GTGGCGTGACGAGAGCGGTCGAGACGATCGGCAGTGGTTCGGTCAGTTGGCTGCCGTATTCGGCGTTCCTCGTCGTTGGCGTCGGCGCGGTCGTCGCCCTGGCCCTGACCCGCATGGTCTGGGGACGATGGGTGTACGCCACTGGCGGCAATCCCGAGGCGGCACGCCGCACCGGTGTGCCCGTCAAGTCGGTTCTCATCTCCGTGTACGTCCTGTGCGGCTTGCTCGCCGGGGTTGCGGCGATCATCACGTCGGGACGGCTCAATGCCGGCTCACCGACTTCCGGCAACCTCGCCGAGCTCGACTCGATCGCCGCGGTGATCATCGGTGGAGCCAGCTTCCTCGGTGGTCGTGGCACCGTGGGCAATGCGCTCGTTGGCGCCTTGATGATCGGCGTCATCCGCAACGGGATGAACCTGATGAACGTCAACGCCTTCCTACAGCCGATCGTGATCGGCTGCGTCATCGTCGTGGCCGTCGAGTCGGACGTGCTGCGGAGCAAGCTCGAAGAGCGGTTCCGCGTGTTGCAGGCGGCGTTGTCGTGACGGCGGCAACGTTGTCCGTGCGCGGCGCCACCAAGCGGTTCGGGGCGGTGCTGGCGCTCGACGCAGTGGACCTCGACGCCCGCGCCGGCGAGGTGGTGGCGATCCTCGGCGACAACGGCGCCGGCAAGTCGACGCTGATCAAATGCATCAGTGGTGTTCATCGACTCGACGAGGGATCGATCAGCATCAACGGCGATCCGGTGCACCTCAGCTCTCCGGCGGCGGCGCGTGCGCACGGCGTAGAGACCGTGTACCAAGATCTCGCCCTCTTCGACAACCTCGATCCTGCCGCGAACTTCTATGCCGGGCGTGAAGACGCCGGGCCGCGCTGGATGCCGCGGCCATTGCGACTGCTGCGCCGCAAGCCGATGGCCGAGGCGACGCGTTCGGTGCTCGATCGACTCAACGTCAACCTGCCCGACCAGTCGGCCGCCGTCGGGTTGATGTCCGGGGGGCAACGCCAAGTCATTGCGGTTGCCCGGGCCGCAGCGTTCGCATCGAAAGTTGTGATCCTGGATGAGCCGACGGCTGCGCTTGGCGTGCGCGAGTCGCGGCGCGTCCTCGATCTGATCCTTCGGCTGCGCGCCGAAGGTCATGCCGTGATCGTGATCTCCCACGCCATGGATCACGTCACCGAAGTCGCCGACCGCGCCATCGTCATGCGACGCGGGCGCGTGGTCGGCGAAGAGATCCCCAGTGAAGAGAGCCAGGGGAGGATCGTCGCTCTCATCGTCGGCAGCACCACCGACCGGCGCGATCCGACACAAACCCAAACCAGAACGACGCCGACCGACCCGGTCTGAGGCGCGTGCCAGGGCAGGCTGCTGCCCACAACAAGGAGACACACCAATGATCCGTAGGACGCGCACTGCGCTACTGCTTTGCCTCTCGCTCGGTGTCGTGGCCGCTGCGTGCGGAAGCGACACCAAGACCAGCTCCACGACAGCGGCCGCCGCCGACACGGTTGCGCCGTCGACAGCGGCGGCGGCCACGCAGCCGCCTGCCACCGAGGCGCCGGCGACCGCTGCGCCGACGGAGACGTCGGCGGGCAGCGAAGAGGTGTCGGGCAAGATCGGCTTCATCACCAAGTTCCCGGTCGACTTCTACGACACGATGGTCGACGCGGCGAAGGAGTGGAACAAGGACCACCCCGGCATCGAGCTGGTCTTCGCGCAAGGCACCAGCGGCACGGACGACGAGGGTGAGATCAACGCGATCGAGTCGATGATCACCCAAGGCGTGAAGGCGATCGCCATCACCCCAACGAGTCCGAACGTTCAGGATGCGCTGCAGAAGGCAGTCGACAAGGGCATCAAAGTGATCCTGATCGACAACGACATCCCAGGGTGGGACGGCAAGACCGCGCTCGTCGCCACCGACAACAAGGCCGGGGGAGTGCTCGCCGGCGAGTTCATGGCGACGCAACTTCAGCAGGGCGACAAGATCGCGATCCTCGAAGGCGTCGCCGGAGCACCATCGCTCGAAGATCGTGTGACGGGCTTCCTCGAAGGTCTCGGTGACGGCTTCGAGATCGTCTCGCAACTGCCGACCGACTGCGATCAGACCAAGGGCCTCAACGCCGCCCAAGACATCCTCACCGCCAACCCCGACGTCGTTGCGATCTACGGGGCATGCGGCCCGCCGATCATCGGCGCCATCCAGGCCGTCAAGACCGCGGGGAAGACCGTCAAGCTGGTCGGTTTCGACGCCGGCCCAGACGAGGTCGCTGCGATCGTCGCCGGCGACGAGCTCGGCTCCGTCGCCCAGTTCCCGGCGAAGATGGGTTCGTTGGGCGCTCAGGCGGCACTCGACGCGATCAGTGGCAAGGACGTGGCGGCCAACATCGACACCGGCACGGAGATGGTGACGAAGGACAACGCAGCGCAGTTCGGTGGGTGACGACGGCGAAGCTTGCCAAGGGGACGACCCATGACGACCATCACGGCGCTCGACGTCGTCGACGTCCGCTTTCCAACGTCGCGCACGTTGGACGGATCAGACGCGATGAATCCCGAGCCGGACTACTCCGCTGCGTACGTGGTGCTGCGCACGGAGGATCCGGCGATCGCGGGTTACTCGTTGCTGTTCACGACAGGGCGCGGCA
>DATBKA010000577.1:0-2217 GCA_036556105.1 Ilumatobacteraceae bacterium
TCGGGGATCTCCATGCATCCCGAGCGGCGACCGCGGGGTGGCAGCACCGTACGCGCCATCTTCGTCACCCACCTGCACAGCGATCACGTCATCGACTTCCCCAATCTGCTGCTCGGGTTGTGGCCGACGCGACGCGTCGACGTGTTCGGCCCCGGCGAGGCCGGCTTGCCGATCACCCCATATCCGCCCGACCGTGTCGTCCCGGTGCTGTTCCCCGACGCTCCGACGCCCGGAGTGGCGACGATGACGAAGAAGCTGTTCGAGGCATTCGCCTACAACATCAACGTGCGCATCGCCGACGAAGGCCGGCCGGCGCTCACCGAGAACGTCGTCACCCACGAGATCGGCGTCGCTCACGGGCAGTACACGCCGGACATCGATCTCGGCGTGGACGCCAGCGGGGCAACGACAGCGACTGCGGCGCCGCCGATGGAGCCGGTCGAGATCTATCCGACCGACGACAACGGCGTGCGTGTCACTGCCATCCTGGTGCAGCACGCGCCGGTGTTTCCCGCGCTCGCGTACCGTTTCGACACGCCGTCGGGGTCGGTGGTGTTCAGCGGTGACACTGGCCCGTGCGACAACGTCGTGCGCTTGGCTCGAGGCGCGGACTGCCTGGTGCACGAAGTCATCGACATCGGTTCGATCGCCGATCGTGTCGCCAAGATGCCCAATCGCGACAACATCATCAATCACCTCACCGAATCGCACACGTCCCCGGAGGACGCCGGCCGCATTGCCTCCCGTGCCGGAGTCAAGACGCTGATCCTCAGCCACCTCGTGCCGGGGGACAGCGAGATCGCCGAGGAAAAGTGGGAGGCGCGAGCTCGTGCCGAGTTCGACGGTGCCGTCGTGTGCGGAGTCGACCTCGATCAGTTCGCTTTGTCGAGCGCTGGCTAGTTTGGTCCCTAACAACCAGTACAGGAGGATCGTCAATGGGCGTGCTCGATGAGCTCGAGTTCATGTTCTTCCACATCATGCCGTACGTGCCGTTGCCCGACGATGCGAAGCGGGCAGACTCGTTGTGGGTCGATTACCCGAACACGAACTTCGATCCCCAGACTGGCCACGAGCTCTACAAGCGCTACTGGACCGAGCTGCTGCTGGCCGACAAGCTCGGCTACGACGCGATCATGGTCAACGAGCACCACAACACGCAGTACACGCTCAATCCGGCGCCGAACCTCACCGCGGCGGCGATCATCCCGCACACGACCGCGCGGATCGGCGTGTTCGGTACGCCGCCCAACTTCGAGTATCCCAACAGACTCGCCGAGGAGTACGCGATGCTCGACGTCATGTCGGGAGGGCGGCTGGAGGTGGCCTTTCCACTCGGCACCGGGATGGAGTACTGGGCCAACGCCGTCAACCCGGCCACGGCACGGGCCCGCTTCCGCGAGGCGGTCGATGTGATCCTCAAGGCATGGACCGAGCCCGGCCCGACGGCGTATCAAGGCAACTTCTACAACTATCGCTACCTCAACCCGTGGCCGACCACGTACCAGAAGCCGCACCCGCCGGCGTACATCGTCGGTTCGGGGTCGGAGGAGACCGTCGAGCTCGCTGCCGAGCTCGGCCTCGGCTACTCGGTCGTGTTCATCCCGACCTCCGCGCAGCTCCGTGTGTTCGACAGGTACCGCGAACGGCTCGTCCACCACGGGCACGAACTCGACTCGAAGAAGCTGACGTTCGGCGTGATGGCCTATGTCGCCGAGACCGACAAGCAAGCCGAGGAGGAGTTCATGCAGCACTGCTTGTACTTCTTCGAGACCGGTCTGAGGACGACACCGCGCTACCTGATGCCGCCTGGATATCTGACCGTGCCCGAGTTCCGCCGGCGCCTGTCCGGGCCTGACGTCCACGGTTCGGCGAACTGGGAAGAGCTGACAGCGATCAACCGCATCGTCGCCGGCACACCTGAGAAGGTGGCCGACAGCATCGCTCGCTGGGCGGACGAGGCCGGCGTGTCGCGCATCAACCTCAACCTGGCCCTCGGTGACATGCCGCACTGGAAGGTCGTCAAGAACCTGACGTTGTTCGCCGAGCAAGTCATCCCCCGGCTGCGCGCCAAAACGGCGCGAGGAGGAAGCAGAGCGGACGACGAGCCCGCATCAGGAACGGTGGTGCCGGCATGAACGCCACAGAAGGCTTCGAGAAGCTCCATCTGAACGTCAACGGCACGGACACCGTTGTACTGACTCTCGGCGACCCTGCCGC
>DATBKA010000578.1:0-3873 GCA_036556105.1 Ilumatobacteraceae bacterium
GACGAGCGGCGGCTCGCAGCGACGAGCGCGGCTGGCGGATGCTCACCGACGGGATGTTCCATGGCCGCTCCGACGGACCTGGGCCGTCGGCGTTGTGACTCGAGAAGACGAACGTGCCGGTGGGCCGCAAAACACGGCGGATCTCGCCCAACGCGCTGGCGCGATCTTCGTGAGAGACGGCGTCGAGGCCGTTGATGCTGAACAGCGCGACATCGAAGGACCCGTCCGGAAATTCCAGTTGACGCGCGTCGCCGACGCGGAGATCGGCATCCGGATAGCGGTGGCGCGCCGCGGCGACCAACTCGGGCAGGTAGTCGATCCCGACATAGCGACCGGCCCACGACCGCAACAGCGGCACCGTACGACCGCCGCCGACACCGACGTCGAGAACATCGCCACCGGCGTACTCCCGCCCAAGGCGTTCGACCAGAACTCGCTCCGATGCGTCCACGAATCCTTGCGCCGCGGCAAACCAGGCGACTTGCCGGGGTTGCGACCACACGTCGCGATTGTTGGCGTCCTGGTTCACTGCGTTCACGATCGCATCACTGTCGGACGCAGACAATGCGAAATTGATGATTGTCATCGGCGCCGCATCCCTGGAACGCTGGCCGGCGACGCCTTGACTTCAAGCCGACTTCAACTCGTACAGTCCGGCCATGAGATTTCTTGGCTACGCAGACAGCGGCGGTGTGCCCAACATCGTGGTCGACGGCTCACCGAACGAATCGACGGTGCTCACCCTGACGCACTGGCCCGGCTACCTGCAGCCGGCAGGCTTCGAGTTCGACCTCTCGGCGGAGATGGCCTTTCACTTCCTCGACGCCCCGGTCGATCCGCCTCCCGCCGACATCGTCACCAACAACCACTTCGACCAGGACGGTCTCGTCAGCGTGCATGCGCTCGTCGATCCGGACCTCTCGCTGCGGCACCGCGACGTCCTCATCGACGTTGCCGCAGCCGGCGACTTCAGCACCTACCGCGATCGCCGCGCGGCGCGGGCGTCGATGGCCATCGCCGCCTACGCCGACGAGGACCGCTCGCCGATCGCCGCCAGACTGACTGGCCCGTACGACCGCCAGTGCGAGGTGTTGTACGAGGAGACGTTGCCGCTCTTGGTGCCGATGATCGTCGACCTCGACCGCTTCCGCGACCTGTGGGCGGAAGAGGACGAAAGCCTCACGGTCAGCGAGGGCCTGATCGAACGCGGCGTCGTGCGGATCGACGAGATCGCCGATGTCGACCTGGCCGTGATCACCGTGCCCGAGAACGAAGGTCCCCACGCCGGGCATCGCTTCGCCCACGAGACGTTCGGGACGCTGCACCCGATGGCGTTGCACAACGCGACGGGCTGCTTCCGGTTGCTCGTCCTGCACGGTCGCGACTACCAGTTCGTCGATCGCTACGAGACGTGGGTGCAGTACCGGTCGCGGCGACCGCTGCCGAGGGTCGACATGCGGCCACTCGCTGAGTGGCTCACCGACCGGGAGAGCGGCGCGGCGTCGTGGTCGGCCGCCGCGCCGGGCAGCCTCACGCCGACGATGCAGGTCGACGGCGAATCGTCACTGGATCAGCAGACGGTGCGCGACTTGGTCGTTGCCCATCTCCGCCAGTCGGCCGCGGCTTGGGACCCGTATGCAGCCGTCTAGCTTGACCGCATGGCACGACCAGTTCACTTCGAGATTCAAGCTGACAACCCGGAGCGAGCCATCGCGTTCTACACAGCGGTGTTCGGGTGGGCGATCAACAAATGGGGCAACGAGTCGTACTGGCTCGTCACGACCGGTCCCGACGACCATCCCGGCATCAACGGGGCGATCATGCCGCGCAACACCGGTCGCCCGGCTCACGGTGCGCCGATCGTCGGCGCGGTCATCACGATGCAGATCGACGACATCGACGCCTCGTTGGCGAAGGCGATCGAGCTCGGCGGTGCAATGGCGATGGACAAGATGGCGATTCCCGGTGTGGGCACCGTTGCGTACGTGTTCGACCCGGAGGCCAACGTCGTGGGGTTGATCCAGCCGGAGTCCTGATCGCGGGCCGGGCGTCTACTCGTCGTACGCACTCGGGTCGTCGGGCAAGACGAGATCCCATCGGTCCAAGCAGTCCTCACAGCGGTAGGCGACGTAGTCGCCTGGCAGCCAGACGCCGTCTTCGCGCGGTTGCGTGAGCAGGTGGCAGCGACCGCCACAGTCCACGCAGACGATCATCGGCTCTGGTTCCAAAGGGATGCTTCGGCACGCTATACCGTGACGCCGTGCCCGCGTCCGAAGCCACCACCGCTGCCGGGCAGGCACTCGCTCACCTCCTCTCGGACCTGGTCGCCTTCCCGACGGAGAGCCGCACCCCGAACCTCGAGCTGATCCGTTGGGTCGGTGACCATCTCGAAGCGAGTGGCGCTCGCGTCTCGGTGTTGGACAGGGCCGGAGGTCGGGCCAACCTGCTCGCCAGCTTCGGCCCGCGCTGCGCCGGCGGTCTGATGCTGTCCGGTCACTCCGACGTCGTTCCCGCCGGGGCGGGGTGGGCGACGGACCCGTACTCCGTCTCGAAGGTCGGTGATTCGCTGTACGGCAGAGGCACGGCAGACATGAAGGGGTTCATTGCTGCCGCGATCCGCGCCTGCGAACAGCTTCCGACCGACGACTTGATCCGGCCGCTGCACATCGTGCTGTCCTACGACGAGGAGGTCGGATGCGTCGGTGTCCGTCACGCGCTCGACCACTTCATCGACCACGACGAGGTGCGCCCCGACCTGGTCGTGATCGGCGAGCCGACGATGATGCGTCCATCGCACAGCCACATGGGCAAGCTCGCCTATCAAGTCACCTGCACCACCGAGCCAGGGCACTCGAGCCTGTCGCACACGATGCCCAGCGCGATCGCAACAGCGGTGCGGTTGATCGCCGTGATCGACGATCTGCAGCGGGCCCACCGACCCGACGGCGACCCGGAGGTCACGTTCAACTGCGGGACGATCGATGGTGGAACAGCGCTCAACGTCGTCGCCCCGCACTGCACGTTCAACTTCGAGGTGCGGCACACGGTCGACCACGATCCTGACGACCTGTTGACACCCTTGATGGACGCTGCCGAGGGGCAGCGGCGGGCGCTCGGCAGCCATGGCTCGATCGGCTTCGAGGAGATCACGCGGTATCCCGCATTGCGCACGCCGTCCGACGACCCATGGCTGCGCCGCGTCGAACGCATCGCCGACGCCGGCCCGGCCGGCTCGATCGGATACGGCACCGAGGGCGGGCTGTTCGCCGAGGCCCTGAACGTTCCCGTGGTGATCTGTGGTCCTGGCGACATCACGGTCGCTCACCGGCCCGACGAGTACGTCACTGTCGACCAGTTGTTGCGCTGCGAGCGGTTCCTCGTCGGTCTCGTCCAACAGATCTGTGCCCAGCCTGGCCTCGACAGCGAGACCTAGGATCCATGCACGCAGACACCCAGCTGTTGATCGACATCTGCTCGATCGATTCCATCTGGGGAAAAGAGCGCGAGCTCGCCGAGTTCTTGGCGACCAGGTTGCGTTGGTGGGGCTGCGACGAGGTCGAGCTCGTCGAGTCGCGACCCGGTCGCCCGTCGGTCGGAGCGCGGCTGCGCGGCACCGGCGGTGGGCGCTCGCTCGTCCTCAACGGCCATCTCGACATCTACGAGCTGAGCGAGGACTGGACTCGCGATCCGTTCGCCGCGGCACTGGAAAACGGCAAGGTCTACGGCGCCGGAATCGCCGACATGAAGGCGGGCACCGCTGCCGCAGCAGCAGCTCTGCGGCGGATCGCAACGAGCGGCACCCGGCCGCGTGGCGACGTCGTCTTCCAGGGAGTGTCCTGCCACTTCGAGGGTGGCGTCGGCACTCGCTCGCTG
>DATBKA010000579.1:0-15793 GCA_036556105.1 Ilumatobacteraceae bacterium
GAAACACTCGGTTCAGACCAGCTCGTCGCGGAGCTGGCGTTTGAGGAACTTGCCGGCCGGGTTGCGCGGCAGCGGGTCGGACATGATCAGCACGCGGGACGGGACCATGAACGCGGCGATCTTCTTCGAAAGGAACGCGCACAGCTCCTCGGCGGTGAGCGTCGCCCCGTCGACGAGATGGACGGCCACCGCCACCTCTTCACCGAGTCGTTCGTGGGGCACACCGAACACGGCCGCCTCGTGCACGGCCGGATGCTCGTAGATCGCCGACTCGACCTCGGCGCAGTACACGTTCTCGCCACCGCGCAGGATCATGTCCTTGAGGCGATCCTCGATGTAGTAGAAGCCGTCCTCGTCGACCCGCCCGATGTCGCCGCTGCGCAACCAGCCGTCGACGATCGTCTCGGCGGTCGCCTCCGGCTTGTTCCAGTAGCCGCGGATCAGCATCGGCCCCTTGAACCAGATCTCGCCGCGCTCGCCCGTCGGCACGGGCCGGCGATCCGGGTCGCGGATCTCGATGCGCATGATCGGCATCAACCGCCCGGTCGACGTCGGATGGGTGAGGTAGTCGGCACCACTGTTGTTGGGCCCGAACGCATTGGTCTCGGTCATGCCATAGCCGAGGCTCGGGCCCCCGCTCTTGACCGTGTCGGCGACCCGCTCGACCAGGGCCGTCGGTGCCGGCGCGCCGCCTCCGCCGACGGACCGCAGGCTCGACGTGTCGAACTCGGCGAAGCGCGGTGAGTTGACCAGATCCCAGCTCTGCGTCGGCACACCGATGAAGTTCGTGACGCGCTCGCGCTCGATCAGCTCCAGCGCTTTGTCGACGTTCCAGCGGTACATCATCACCAGCTTCAGACGCGACACGACGCAACTCAGCAGCACCGGCACGCAGCCGGTCACGTGGAAGAGCGGCACGATCAAGATCAGCGCCGGCGGCAGCTCCGGTGGTGGAGGAGCGTCGGCAGGGCGGGCCGACGCAGCGCGCAGCGCGTCGACCGTGGAACGGCTGCCGAACGCCATGACCGACGAGACCACGGCGAGGTTCGTCGACACCGCGCCTTTGGGGCGACCGGTCGTGCCCGACGTGTACAGGATCGTGGCGTCGTCGTCGGGACCGACGTCGACCGCCGGCATCGCCGGCCCGGGCACGACCACGTCGTCCCACTGCTCGACGTCAGCTGCAGACGGTGTCGCCGCCCGGACTTCGAGCATGCGTATCCCCAGCTTGCGGCACGGGTTGAGGGAACGGGCGATGCGCTCGACGTCGGCGATCAGCAGCGAGGCTCCACAGTCCTCCAGCGCGTATTCGAGCTCGTCTTCCACCCAGAACGCGTTGAGCGACACCGACACGCCACCGACCGAGATGATCGCCAGCATCGACATGACCCACTCCGGGTAGTTGCGCATGCCGATGGCGACACGGTCGCCCTTCTCGATGCCGTAGCGGTTGACCAGAGCATCGCCGAGTGCGTCGACGCGCTTGAAGAACTCGTTGAACGACCACCGCTCGTCTTCGTAGACGAGGAAGATGTCGTCACCGCCGAGGCGGGCGATGTCGAACAAGCCGCGCAGGTTCGGCGGGGCGTGTTTGAACGTGCGGTTGCCGCGCTCGTCCTCGACGATCTCGAACATCGATCCGGGCGCGCCGACCTGCGCGCACGCCTCATCCCAACTCAGCATCAACCACCGCTTACGTCAGCAACTTTCTGCCGGCCGGCGCCGAGGAACGGCATCATCGCGCGCAACCGGCCGCCGACCTCTTCGATCTGGTGGCCCTTGCCCTTGTCGCGCAAGGCGTTGAAGTTGGCGCGGCCGCTCTCGCTCTCGGCGACCCACTCCCGGGCGAACTTGCCGGTCTGGATCTCCTTCAGGATCTTCTTCATCTCCGCCTTCGTGCGGGCGTTGACGATGCGCGGACCGCGGGTGACGTCGCCGTATTCCGCGGTGTCGCTGATCGAGTAGCGCATGCCGGCGATGCCTTCCTCGTACATCAGATCGACGATCAGCTTGACCTCGTGCAAGCACTCGAAGTAGGCCATCTCCGGCTGGTAACCGGCCTCGACCAGCGTCTCGAACCCGGCCTGCACCAGCGAGGTGAGGCCGCCGCACAACACGACCTGCTCGCCGAACAGGTCGGTCTCGGTCTCCTCGGCGAACGACGTCTCGATGACGCCGGCGCGCGCCCCGCCGATCGCTTCGGCGTAGCTGAGCGCCAGCGCGTGAGCGTTGCCGGTGGCGTCTTGATGGACGGCGATGAGACAGGGCACGCCTCCGCCCTCGACGTAGGTGCGGCGCACCAGGTGACCCGGACCCTTGGGGGCGATCATGATCACGTCGACGGTCTTCGGCGGGCGGATGCGCTTGAAGCGAATGTTGAAGCCGTGGGCGAACGCCAACGCCTTGCCCTTGCGCATGTGCGGCTTGATGAACTCCTCGTACGTCGCCTTCTGCTCGGTGTCGGGCATGGTCAGCATGATCACGTCGGCCCACTTCGACGCGGCGCCGATGTCCATGACCTTCAGGCCCGCCGCCTCTGCCTTGGCCGCCGACTTGCTGCCCTCGCGCAACCCGACCACGACCGGCACCCCGGACTCCTTCAGGTTGAGGGCGTGGGCGTGGCCCTGCGATCCGTAGCCGATGATCGCCACCTTGCGCCCACGGATGATCGACGGATCGGCGTCGGCGTCGTAGTACATCTTCGCGGCCATCTCAGCCAGCCTTTCCCTTGACGGCACGCACGCGCGCCTCACGTTCGAGTTTCGGGAGCGCGACCCGGCCGGTGCGCTGCAGCTCCACGATGCCATATCCGCCCAGCAGTTCTTCAAAATCGTCGAGCTTGTCGGGGTGCCCGTCGAGGCTGATCGTGATCGCCTCGAGGCCCACTGCCAGGATCTTTCCCTCGAAGATGGTCGCCAGTTCGAGGATCTGGCCGCGGTGTTCCGGGCTGACCTTCACGGTCGCCAGCAGCAGCTCGCGCTCCACGGATCGATGCGGGTCGAGCTCGCTGATCTTGACCACCTCGATCAGCTTGAAGAGCTGCTTGGTGATCTGCTCGAGCGGCGCCGAGTCGACGTCGACGACGATCGTGATGCGGCTGAACCCTTCGTCCTCGGCGGGGGCGACGGCGAGTGAGAAGATGTTGTAGTCGCGGCGAGCGAACAGCCCGGCGACTCGGGCGAGCACGCCGGGACGGTTCTGCACGAGCACCGAAAGGATGTGATGGTTGATCGTGCTCATCGCAGCGCATCCTTCCGCGGCATCTGCGACTCGGGCAGGATGACGTCGTCGTTGCCCATGCCGGCCGGGACCATCGGGAACACCTTCTCGCGGGCGTCGACGCGGAAGTCGATCACCACCGGGCGGTCGTCGATCGAGTTGGCCTTGTCGATCGCCGGCTGCACCTCCTCGGGGCTGTCGACGCGGATGCCGACGCAACCCATCGCCTCCGACCACTTGACGAAGTCGGGCAGCTCCGGCGACAGGTAGACCTCGCTGTAGCGCTCGTCGTAGAACATCTCCTGCCACTGACGGACCATGCCGAGGTAGCTGTTGTTGAGGATGCCCACCTTGATCGGGATGCGCTCGACGCTGGCCGTGACCAGCTCCTGGGCGGTCATCTGGAAGCAGCCGTCGCCGTCGATCGCCCACACGGTGCGGTCCGGTCTGCCGACCTTGGCACCGATTGCCGCCGGCACGGAGAAGCCCATCGTGCCCAACCCGCCGGAGTTGACCCACGTGTACGGCTCGTCGAACTTCCAGTACTGCGACGCCCACATCTGGTGCTGACCGACGCCACTGACGACGACCGTGCCCTCCGGCGCGCTGTCGCGCAGCAGCTCCAGGCAGAACTGCGGCTTCAGCGCTTCGCCGGCCTCGTTCGGTTCGTAGTGCAGCGGGAACTGCTCGCGCCACCCGCTCAGCCGGCTCTTCCACGCACTCGTGTCGGCGCGCACGGCCCCGCCCTGCAGCAGGTCGCGGATGGCGCGGATCAGCTCCTCGATCACCAACCGGCAGTCGCCGACGATCGGCACGTCGGGGCGGCGCACCTTGCCTTGCTCCGCCGGGTCGATGTCGACGTGGATGACCTTCGCGTCAGGCGCGAACGTCGACACCTTGCCGGTGATGCGGTCGTCGAAGCGGGCGCCGAGGGCGATCAGCAAGTCGCTGCGCTGCAGCGCGGCGATTGCCGTGGCGTTGCCGTGCATGCCGGGCATCCCGAGGCACAGCGGATGCGAGTCGGGGAACGCGCCACGCGCCATCAGCGTCGTGACGACGTGGATGTCGGTCATCTCGGCCAGCTCGCGCAGCGCTTCAGCGGCGCGGGCCTTCAAGATGCCGCCGCCCACGTACAGCACCGGCCGCTCGGCAGCGACGATCAGCTTCGCCGCCTCCTTGATCATCCGCGGATGGCCTTTGATGTTCGGCCGGAAGCCGGGAAGGCTGTCGTTCACCTCGGCATCGGTGGGCCAGTACCACTCCATCGTGTTCTGCAACACGTCCTTCGGTACGTCGACCAACGTCGGGCCCGGGCGACCCGTGGTGGCGATGCGGAATGCCTGGCGCACGGCCAGCGGCAGCCCTTGCGGTGTCATCACCAACTCGTTGTGCTTGGTGACGCTGCGCGTGATGCCGACCGTGTCGCACTCCTGAAACGCATCGGTACCGATCGCAGTCGTCGGGACCTGACCGGTGATGCACACCATCGGGATCGAGTCCATGTACGCATCGCAGAGCGGCGTGACCATGTTGGTGGCCGCCGGACCGCTGGTGACCATGGCGACGCCGGGTCGACCGGTTACGTGCGCATAGCCCTCGGCCATGTGCCCGGCACCCTGCTCGTGGCGCACCAGCACGTGGCGGATCGACGAGTCGAGCAGTGGGTCGTATGCAGGCAGGATGCACCCGCCGGGGAGGCCGAACATGACCTCCACTCCCTCCATCTCGAGGGATTTGATCAGGGCTTGCGCCCCCGTCATCTTCATGTTGCTCGCTCCTGAGTTCTTGCCCGAAAAATCAAACGGCCCCCCGGATTGGGAGGCCAAGACGCACGCGTATGTCTGCGCGCGTCTACATGAGTACTACGACAATCGAGGTGATTCCGGCACGCATTGGATCGTAGTGTGCCAGGTCGGAGCGTAAACACGCAACCTGGTTGCGGGCCTGGCTGCGAGAATCCGGACGTGCCAGCGCGACGGAAGATCTCCAACCAGGCGCGCCGGGCCCGGCTGGCGACGCGGCACCGACTCGTTCCGTCGGCGCGAACCGACGACGTTGCCGCGATCACCGAGTCGGTCGTCGCGCTGCACTCGACCGATCCGTCGACCGTGTACCTCTCGGCGATGGCGCGGATGAAGCATCCGTCGGTCGCAGCCGTGTCGAAGGCGTTGTACGACGACCGCACGGTCATCCGCCACCACGCCATGCGGCGGACGCTGTGGGTGTTCACGCCACAGATGGCGCGGTGGGCGCACGCCGCCTGCACGACTGCGCTCGCGCCAGTGCAGTGGAAGCGGCTGGCGCAGATGGTCGAGGAGAGTGGCGTTGCCGAGGACGGCGCGGCGTGGGTGGCCGCGGCACGTGCCGACACGCTCGCCGCGTTGCACAAGCTCCGGAGGGCGACAGCGCGCCAGCTTGGCAAGGCGGTGCCGGCGTTGACGGAGAAGCTCGTGCTAGCGCCGGGCAAGTCGTACGCGGCGAACCAAGGAGCGCACACCCGGGTGCTGCTCAACCTCGGCTTCGATGGCGCGATCGTGCGCGGTCGCCCCGGCCCATCGTGGACGAACTCCGAGTACACGTGGTCGGTCATGGAGGACTGGCTGGGCGACTCGTTGCCCGGTGAGTTCGCCGGCGTCGACGCGGCGACGGGCGCGGCCGAACTGGCGCGCGCCTACCTCGGTCGCTTCGGGCCGGCGACCGTGGCCGACCTGCAGTGGTGGGCGGGCTGGACGATGGGTGTGACGCGCAAGGCGCTCGCCGCGATCGGAGCGGTCGAGGTCGACATCGACGACGGCGTGGGCTGGGTGTTGCCGGACGGCGACGGTGGCGAGGAGAGGTCCTCGCCGTGGGTCGCTTTCCTGCCGGCACTCGATCCGACCACGATGGGATGGAAGGAACGGTCGTGGTACCTCGGCGAGCACGGCAAGTTCGGGGACCGGTTGTTCGACCGCAACGGCAACGCCGGTCCGACGATCTGGGTCGACGGAGAGGTCGTCGGCGGGTGGGCGCAGCGCAAGACCGGTGAGGTCGTGTTCGAGTTGTTGATGGACGTGCCCAAGGCGCGGTTGCACCAGATCGAGGCTGAGGCGACGCGAGTCGGCGAGCTGATCGGCGACGCCCGTGTGAACGTCCGCTTCCCGGCTCCGATGCAGAAGGATCTGCTCTCCTGAGCGAGCGCGTCTCCACCGCCTGGAAGCACCGCGATCTGCGCGTCCTCGTCTGCGGCGAGGGAGTGTCGATCCTGGGGTCGATGGTCTCGCGGTTGGCGCTGCCGTGGACGGCGGCCCGCGAGCTCGACCAGGGGACGTTGTCGGTCGGCCTGGTGTTCATGGTCGAGCTGCTGCCGTCGGCGCTGCTCGGCCTGTTCGCCGGCGCGCTCGTCGATCGGTGGTCGCGCAAACGTGTGCTGATCACGTCAAACGTTGCCTTGGCGGCGGCTACCTCGGTCGTGCCGTTGCTGGCCGTCATGGATCACCTGACGATGGGCGTGATCTATCTGGTTGGTCTCGTGTCGGGGTGCATCGCCCCGTTCCTGCGCGCCGCGTTCCGATCGACCGTGCCGATCACGGTGCCGCGTGAGTCGCTCGCCGCCGCGCAATCACTCGTGCATGGCGTGTCCGCAGTGGCCGAGCTGATGGCGTTCGCCGCTGCCGGCTGGCTCGTGCACCTCTTCGGCGGCCCCGCCGGTCTGGCGATCGATGCCGCCTCCTTCGTGTGGGCGGCAGCCATCACCCTGCTGTTGCGGCCGACACCGCCGGCACTGCATCACGCCGAACGCAGCAGCGTCGTGCGTGAGCTGAGCGACGGGGCGCGCTTCGTTCGGCATCACGATGTGTTGGGCCCCGTCGCGTTGGCGGAGCTGATCGCTGGGATCAGTGCAGGCATTCTCGGCAGCGTCGTGATCGTGCACGTCACCAAGACGTTGGGTTACGACACCGGCCCGCAGGGGGTTGTCTACGCCATCGGCGGCATCGGCTCGTTGCTGGCGGCGATGGTTGCCCCTCGCGCCCTCGATCGCCTCGGGTTGCGGCGGGCGATGGTGCTGGCGCTCGTGGCGATCCTTCCCTCGACCGCGCTGATGGCGTACGCGCCGCATCCATCTGCTCTCGGTTACGCGATGCTCGTCGGTCAGCAGCTGCTGGCCGACCCGCTGGGCACGTTGGGGCTCGTCGCCTTCGGTACGGCGATCGCCGCCGGATCACCCGATCCGATGCGCGGTCGCGTCGAATCGACGATCGCTGTGTTGGCGACGATCGGCACGGCATTCGGGTTCGTCGTCGGTGGCCTGCTCGGCGAGACGTCCGTGGGAACGGCGGGGGCGTTGATGATCGGTGCCGGCACCAGCGTTGTGGCGGCGCTGTGTCTCGCCGGTGGTCGCCCTTCGCTCGCCCCGGCCGCGGCGCTTACGGGTAGTAGCCCGCATAGAAGTACAGCGTCGTGACGCCCTGCGCGAATTGGATCGCGGTCAACACGACGACGCTCGTCGGATCGAGCGGGAGCCGTTCGCCCGAGTCGGTGTATTCGAACGCGCCCTGGAACAGCAGCGGCGGCGCATTGTCGTACGTGTAGAGCAACGCGCCGTACATCTCCACTGGTGGGGGCCCGAACCCACGCGCCGGAGCCGCGAGCAGGCTGTCGATGATGGCATCGGCGTCGGCTCCAGCGACAAGTGGAGCGGCGATCACCTCTTGATAGGCACTGCTCAACGCGACGAACAGCGCTGACAGTTCGGTACCGGTCGCCTGGCGCAACACCGGATCCGCGTTCCAGCCGGCGAGCGCGACGGCGACGTTGTTGTCGAGTGGAATCGTCATGGCGCGAACGACATCGGGATCGATGCCGAGCTCGTCGGGCTGGTACTCGTATCCGTCGGGCAGCGGCTCGCATCCGACATCTGGCCGAGCGGCGCAGGCCTCGTAGCGCCGGATCTCGATCGTCAGCGTTGCTTGATCCGGCGACAACGCGATTCGCGAGGCGTTGTAGATGCCGTCGGGGATCTCGCCCACGTCGGGAAGCGCCGGCGACGGCACGCCGATCCAGTTCGAGGCGCAACACGGCGGGAACGCTTCATCCGGCATCGTGGCGATGTCGTGCCAACCCACGGGCGCTGGCAGCGTTGTCGTCGTCGCCTCCTCGGTCGTGACCGGTGGCAGCGACGTCGTCACCGGATCGGTCGTGACCGGCTCGGTCGTCGGCGTCGTCGTGGCCGTCGTCGACTCGGTCGCATCTGGCGTCGTCGCCGTGTTTCTGCGCGTCGCCGTGACTCCTGGCTCCGACCCACACGCGGCCAACAGCAACAACGCTGCCAGGAACACACCGCGCCTCAGCAACCGCCTCATTGGGCCTCCATTCTGCGCCGCACGGCGACGTTGCGGCAGGGCCGAAGGGACAGAAAATCTGGGATTTCGTGTTGATTTGTTGGTCGAACGTATGTACGATTAGGGGTCATGGACGAGCGGGCGGCGCTGGCATTGCAGGCACGAATGGCCGAGCTGTGCGGCCAGTTGAACGTGTTGCACGCCGCACTCGTCGACGCCGTGGTCGAGGCCCTCGATGGTGGGTTGTGGGAGCAGTGGGGAATCCGCTCGCCCGAGCAGTGGCTGGCCTGGCAGACCGGTCTCTCCGCGGGTCGGGCTCGACAATTGGTGCAGGCAGCGCGGCGCAAACCGGAGCTCCCGGTGACATTTCGCGCCTTCGCTGATGGCGAGTTGTCCGTCGATCAATTGGTCACCGTCGCCAAGTACACCCCGGCCCACAACGATGCCGAGGTCTGCGGATTCGCCAAAGCGGCCACCGTCGCCCAACTGCGGGCGACGTTGCCGCGTTCGGTGCAACGCCCCACCGATCCACCCGCCGAGGCTCGCCCGGCGGATGTGGCCTCGTTCTTCACCGACGACGATGGCCGGTTCATCCTCAAAGTCAACGCTCCCAGCGATCAAGGGGCGATCATCAAGCAAGCGTTGAGCGAAGCCCGCGACGCCTTGTTCAACGGCGGCCACCCCGACGTCACCTGGCTCGACGCTGTCGTCGAGGTCGCCAACCGCTCGCTCGACACAGTCGCCAGCGCGTCGCGACGCGACCGCTACCGCGTCTACCTCCACCTCGACCGCGACCAGAACACCGACACCGCCAATGACACTGACACCGACGCGGTACGCGCCTGGGTCAACGATGGTCCGCCGCTGCCACCGTCGCTGCGCGATCTGCTCTGCTGCGACGTCGTGATCCGTCCGCTGGTGCACGAGAACGGTGTCCCGGTCAACGTCGGGCGGGCCCGCCACATCGTCCCTCCGCACACGCGCCGCCTGATCCTCGACCGCGACCGCACCTGCCGCCATCCCGGCTGCAACGCCCGCACTTTCTTGGATGTCCACCACATCATCGAATGGATCAAAGGCGGCAGCACCGACCTCGAAAATCTGTGCACGCTCTGCCCGAAACATCACGCCGCCTACCACCGCGGCGAGTTCTCGATCACCGGCAACGCCAACATCCCCAACGGCCTGCGCTTCTACGACGCCCGCGGCCGGCCAATCGGACCCACCGGCAAACCGATCTGGCCAAACCGCCCACCACCGACGCCCGCCAAGGCCTACATCCACCCGCTTGGCGAACGCCTTGAATCACGCTGGCTCCAATTCAGCTCCAACTGAGCTCGGCATCAAAGAAGACCAGGGAAAAGCATGCGCCCGCATCTTGCGGTGACGCGTCCCGTGGCGATGCCGTTGAAGGCGGCGCCGGCTGTTGCGCACCCGCTCCAGATCGGGCACCATGCGCTAGTGCGCGAGTCACGCCGACGCGTGCGTTGGGTCGCAGGTTGCCTCGCTGTCGCGCAAGGCATCGCAGGTTGCACCTCTCAATCGTCCGTGGGCGGTAGTGATGACATGTCCGGCATCACCGTCGTAACGGTGCTCGTCTCGGATGCGCCTCGGGTCGCACTAGCGGAACAGTTCATCGATGCGTTCAACCGTGGCGATCGAGCAGCGGCGCTCGCCCTTGTTGTCGATGATGTGTCCGTCTCGGATTGCGACTACAAGGCTGCGGCTGATGTCGAGTATCGAGGACGCGACCAAGTGTCGCAATGGCTCACTGCCCGGATTGCAGACCACGATCACCTCACCGTCGAGCGGATCGAGAACGGAAACGCCGACCCATCTAGCGCAGCAATCGGCATGACGTTCGCCCGACGCACGAGCGACAGTCTCCGCGCATCGGGGTTCGCGAACGGCATCCAGCCGAAGTCCTCGGCCAAGATCCGATTCGTGGGGAGCGGCGATGGTCTGCGCATCGAGGCATTCGCTAACGGTCCAGGTGGCGGGCCGTCGGAGCTGTGCGCACCACAGTGAGCACCCAACGCGGATGCCGGGGCTGGATGGACAAGCACGATGCCTCAGGCACGATGCGATGGATGGAAACGTGGCGCGGTCGTGGTGTGGCAGCTGGCTTCTGCGCCCTCCTACTAGTGCTGGCAGTCGGATGCAGCTCGAACGAACCACCAGCATCGGGGCTTGCACGCTTGTGCGATGGGACTCGTCCGTCAGCGTCGACACGGCTGGAAGTGGATTGACCATCTCCGAGTTCTGTCTTGACGACGTCTGCTCCTCGACCTCGCGGGTGGTCAGCGACCAACCACGGGACTACTCCTATCGACTCGGATTGTGGAACGCCGAGGGAACCTCCATTCAACGTGAAGGCACCGTCCACACGAAGACCTACCGGGTCAACGGCGAAGGATGTAAGCCCGTCACAGCCAACGCTGTGCTGGTCGTCGCTGCCTCCGCAAGGGAGTCGTCCCAAAGCAGGGCGTGCGCCTCGCCGTTCATGTCCCGCACAAACAGGTAACCCCCGCGCAGTTCGCTGAGCTGACCCGTGAACGAGACCTGGAACGGTTGCCCTTTGACGATGGGCCGATCGACCGCCATGTCGGGCGATGAGGTACGAACTCGACCCCACTCGTTGGGAGATCTTGGACTACGGCGTGATGGGCGACGAGTCATCCTTCGTGTTCCCATCTGAACTCTCGGCCGGGAGCTATGTGCTGTGCACGGCAAACTCCGCGGGCGGAGGATGCGTGGCGGTGTCCGTCACAGCAACTTGATTCGAGCCATGGCTGCCGCTCTGCTCGCTGGAAACCCGACTTCGCCTCGGCATTCGGGGCGGATCCGCTGGTTGTCGACAACGCGCCGAAGGCCTTGCGATCCGAAGCCTCAGGGCGCACGATTCGCGTATGCGGCGGCTGTCTCTGATCCCGGTGATTGCGGCCCTGGTCTTCACTACGGGTGGCTGCGGTGGTGGTAGCGAGTCGACCTTGACGCCGACCGCCACGATCCCGGCGTCCACCACTCCGACGTCGGAATCGGCAAGCACCGATTCGGACGCGCCGACGACGAGTCTGAGCACAACCACCTCGGCGAGCGCTCCGACCGCGAGTTCAACGGTCGACCCGACTGCGCAGACGATCTACCGACCGCAACCGGTTGAAGAAGGCGACCACGTCATCGCAATGATCGTCCCGGTCGAGGGTGTCGTACTCGACGGCTCGTCGGTGTCGCTTGAGATCGTGGAGTTCCCCGATGGGCGCTTCCTGGAAATGGACCTGACAAATGCCGTCGTCCCTGAGAACGCTGCGTTCTGGACCACGGAGATCAACGGCAGGCCGCAAGGTCGGTCCACTGCTCGCCAAGGCAGCACGATGGGCCGTCGCGTTGACAAGGAGGTGTACGGCGACACCCTCATCGTCACCTTCAGTGCAGTCACTTCCGACGACCTTGTGCTCGCCACAACGGGCGAAGTTCGGATCGTCGACTAAGTCCATAACTGTCGATCGGTGCTGGACGGAGCGGCCAGCTTGCGGCAACCTTCGCGAGTGGAAACCAGCGGCATGCCTGAGGCATCTAAGCCTTCGTGAGTGGGTCACCGCGCTTACACGTATGTCTCGCCACCAGGTGCTTCCTGGGTCTTGCAGTGATGGATCTGGTCGCGGGATGTACCGGTGGTGCACAGTCGACGGTGCGGCATACAACTGCGGTCACGACACCAGCATCGCTGACGTCAGGGCCGGAGCTGGTGTGTGATCTCGGCGCCGACTTGCCAACGACTGATGTCGTCGTCAAGTCCCCCGTTCGCCCTCATCGACCAGTCGGTCGCTGATTCGCTTCCGACCGAGACGACAACACCGCTGCTGTTCATCCACACCGGGAGCATCGGCAATGGTCAAATCCGCCCTCTGTTGATTGCGGCCGCACGACAGGCGAACGACGGCAGCGTTCGTTTCGTTGGCGAGTGTGCGTCGAGTTGGCAATTTGCCATCGATAGAGCGTCCGCCCAATTCGCGACTCGCCCTGATCTCGACTTCGTCGCCAAGGTTGCGCAGTGGTCTACGCCCGAAGCTGCAGCCGTCGTGGGCGCCCATGACCCGTAGTCGCTCGCTTGGCGCGTTCAGAACATCGGTCGGACACCACGTTTCACACACCACCGTGAAATGCGGGTCCAGTAGCGCATAACCGCCGATCTCGCGGACGTCCGGAGGTTCATGACCCGGGGCGCATCAACCCGTTCCACGAAGATCTACCGCTCGGTTCTCGTTGGTCTCTAGGCCGGTTCGAACTCGCGCCGTGTCCCATCGCTGGCGGACGCGCGCGCTCGCATGTGCGGACGTCGACGTGAACGAGAGTGGAAACGGGTCGCTCGGGTGCTTCGTCTTACGCCTCGACGAGGATCACCACTGTTTCGGGCAGCACGCCGTCATGAGCCATCGCCTCGGCAAACTCTGCGCTGCCCATCGCTGCCATGAGAGCATCCAGGTCGGCAACGTCCGCGACCAGCCCGACGCGGGCTGGGTTCTGCGGGTCTACAAACGTTCGGATGTTGGTGACCCCGATGGGGCCCATCACTTCTGCGCGCTTCGGCGAGGCGAGCCAGTGAGCCTTGTCCTTCACATCGTGGTAAGCCATGATCGTCGGCACGTTGCCTCCTGATTGTCGCCGTCCTGCGGTTGCCCGGTGACGCTCGCGCTGATGTTAAGCGTTCGCGCGGCTCACGTCCTCACAGTGGTGTGCCAGGCCTCCGAAGCCAAGTAGCGCCGAACTGCCGATCTCGCGCACGTTGTTCTGTGCTGACGATCACTTGCAGCGAGGGTCCGGAGCGGCCACCATGCGCCCGTGACCAACGGTACGGAATCGGCGCTCGTGGTCGAGCCGTTGGCCTGGCCCGCCGACGCTGACATCGTCGTCGAATTTCTGATTGCCCACGAATGGCCTTTCCACGGCGAACCGCGCTTGTCGGCTGAAGCAGCCGCAGGGGTTCGAGTGGCCGCTGATGACATCGCGTCCTTCTGGATTCGAGACGGTGATCGAACGGTTGGGTTGATTCGTCTCTTTGACTTGGACGACCTCGACGACGGCAGCCCGATGTTCGATCTCCGCATCGCCACGCCACAACGCGGCCGTGGCATTGGCCGGTTCGCCGTGGACTGGCTGACACAACACGGGCCGACAACGCGGCGATGCAAGTCGTGTTCGCCCGATGCGGTTACCGACAGGAGGGCAGGATGCTGGAGGCGTGGAAGAACGCCGACGGGTCGCGTTCGGACACCCTCACCTACGCGATCCTTCGTCGAGAGTTCACCGTTGGGTGGGACAGACTGGAGATGTGAGCGCCGAGGAGGAGCACCCGGTCTATGGCCCGTTGTCGCGTCTCGTCGATGAGTGGTGCGAACGGCGGGATCTCGGTCACCTCGCGGCGCTGCTACCCGCGCCGGAGTCGTCGGTGACGTCTCGGTCGACTGCTCCTCGGCGCGTTTGGGCACAACCAGCTGCGAACTACGGGTAGGACGGGAACTCTTCCGGGAAGATCAGCGATGCACGAAGGTTCTCGATGAGTGGAACCGAGACACCGTCCAGTGTCGTGCTGCGGTCCACTTGCCGGACCGCCATTCCATGCCTAGCGTCGGGTACCACCAGTGTCGCTCGCCACAGCTCGGTGGAGGCAATGCACTCCTCGTCGTCGATACTGTTCTTGAGTCCGGAGAAGATCGCCACGTAGACGATTCCATCGCGGACCTCGGTCGATCCACCCACCGGCGCCTGGCATGCGTTCGTTCCGTCCTCATACATGACGACGACGACGCCGTCGAGCATCACATACCCGCCGACGAGTCCAACGGAGCGCGGCTCGCCGATGACCTGGTCACGCGCCACGAAGGGTTCGTCGACGCCGACATCGATGAGGTGCGCATCGTCTTTGATCACTTGGTCCTCGGTGTACCCGTCGTCGCGAAGGATCTGGTCGAACTGTTCGCGCGTCAGCGATGGATCGATGAACAGTCCCGTTCCTGTCGGCAGATCCAATGTGATCGAACTGCCCACCGCCGACCCAACAGTGGGCACTGCCGGGCCTTGATTTGGATCCCCACACGATCCCGCGACGATCGCAACGCTCAATACCGTCACGACGGTCAGAACCGAAGCCACTGGACATTGTCGCAATGAGGATCAACCTCCGGCGATCGCGGCGACAGGGCAGATCGCCGACATCAGTCGCGGCCCATCTGCGTCCTTGGCGTATCGCAGGATGCAGTCGCCGATCGTCACGTCGATAGCCGGGCCGTTCGCCGCAAAGGTGGCGGTCAGCGCGCCGGCGTCGATCCCCAAGGCGGCGAGGAGAGCACGAGCTGCGGCTTCGCTCTCCTCGGCCGACGCCCCGGGCAGGCTCTGTGCGTCGAGGTCGGCGTACTGCCATGTACCCGGGATCGGTGCGTTGACGGCAAGTTCGCGCCCGCCGACAATTTCGTGTTGTCCGACCTCGACGTCGGCCAACTGCGGCCGTCCAGGCATGCCCAACGCTCGGGTGAGCACGTCGAGTTGATGCTCCGTCGCCGGCACGGCGGTGGTCGTCGGCGGCTCAGCCCGTGGCGGCGGCTCGCCAGTGCTGGTGGTGACCAGTTCGTCCGGCACCGACACGGCGGTCAAGGGGGTCGTCACGGGAGTCGTGACGTCGACAGGCGTCGTCGGCTCCACGTCGGCTACGGGTGTGGCGAGTGTCTCCCCTGCCTCGTCGCCGACGGCAGGTTGCACACCGCAGGCAGAGCTTGCGAGCGCACACCCGACGACGAACGCAACAGCAACCCGACGTCGCACCACGACGCGATGTTGGCAGACCGACGAGCTAGTCGCGCGTCGTAGCATCGACAGCGGATGAGGGTGCATCTGCTCGCTGTGTCGTTGATGCTCCTCGGAGCGTGTGGCAGCGACGCGGCGCGTCCCGCATCGGTGCCGGTGTCGACGGCCGCGATCACGACTGACGGCGCGCCCAGCTCGACGTCCACCGCCACCCCCACCACTCCCGCGGTGTCGTCCACAACGCCGGCTCCGGCCGGCGACCCTTGCCTCGACCCGCTGCCCTTCGAACCGACGTATCTGCCTGAGGGCTTCTCCGCCGAGTTGCTCCCTGGTGACGGCGGGATGATCACGATCGACAACAACGGTTCGGCGGTGCCGATCGAGCCGCTCGACCCGAACAGCGTCCATTACGCCGGATCGCCCGGCCACTTCATCAACATCGCCCGCTCCGGCGA
>DATBKA010000580.1:0-2046 GCA_036556105.1 Ilumatobacteraceae bacterium
CGCCGACCTCGCCCAACGCCTCGACGAACATCAGCACGCTGCCGATCGGAACCCCAAGCTCGGCGCCACGCAGGATGCGGGCGAACGCGACGGCCATCCGCTCTGCCGGCGTTGCACCCCGCGGGTCGGCGAGCGACAACCCGCTCAAGGCTGCTGCATGCTCCGTTCGAACGCCTGCTTGACCATGTTGGCCAAGCCGTGCCCGCGGGCGCGATCCTGGTCCTCGCGGTACTTCAGCACCGTGCCGAGCGTGGCTTCGACGATGGTCTCGTCGAGCTCGGTGACACCGAGCGCGGCGAGCGCTTGTGCCCAATCGATCGTCTCGGCGACTCCGGGAGGCTTGTAGAGGTTGATGTTGCGCAGCGCCTCCACTGCCGCGGCCACCTGCCGAGCGAGCGGTTCGATCACGTTGGGGACACGCATCCGCACGATCTTGACCTCGCGCTCGAAATCGGGATGCTCGACCCAGTGGTAGAGGCAGCGCCGCTTCAGCGCGTCGTGCACGTCGCGCGTTCGATTCGAGGTGAGGATGACCACCGGTGGGCGGGTGGTGCTGAACCGGCCGAGCTCGGGAATGGTGATCTGGTAGTCGGACAGCATCTCCAACAGGTACGCCTCGAACTCGTCGTCGGCACGGTCGATCTCGTCGATCAGCAGCACGGGTGGTTGCTCGCCGCGATGGTCGATCGCCTGCAGCAAGGCCCGCTTCAGCAAGAACCGCTCGTTGTACAGCTGCTCCTCCAACGCCCCGGTTCCGAGCCCACGAGCCTCACCGCTGGCTTCGGCAGCACGGAGGTGGAGGAGCTGGCGGGAGTAGTCCCAGTCGTAGACGGCTTGGGCGGCGTCGATTCCCTCGTAGCACTGCAGGCGGATCAGCTCGCCCCCGGTCCATCGGCTGATGACCTTGGCGACCTCGGTCTTGCCGACACCGGCTTCGCCTTCGAGCAGCAGTGGGCGCTTGAGCGTCAGCGCCAGGAACACGGAGGTCGCCAACCCCTCGTCCGGCAGGTACCCGTTGAGGCTGAGGGCTTGCGAGACGTCGGCAGGAGATCCTGGGGTGACAGCGGGGGAGACAGCCATTGCTGGACAGGCTAGAGGCGATGCCATGCTGAGCACGTGGTAGAGCGCGTGATGCATCGTTTCGTCGTGCACGCTCCGCTGTCGACGGCCGTGTCCGTGTTCGTCGCCGGCGCTGACGGGCAACCCGTCGAAACGGCGATGACTCGCTCCGCCGCCAGTCCGGAGTGGCATGCCGAGGCAGTCGCGGCAGATGGCGATCTCTATTGGTTCGTCGCCGATGGTGTCGGCCCGTTGCTCGACCCCGACGCGATGGACGTGCTGCTCACCCCTGCTGGGCCGCGCAGCGTCGTCCGCCGGCGCTGGCCGAAGCAGCCGCCGCTGCGGTCGAAGCACCGCGACCCGATCGTCTACGAACTCCACGTCCGTGGCTTCGCCAAGACGTTCAGCGGGTGCCGCGACAGGTTGCCGTATCTCGCCGATCTCGGCGTCACTGCCATCGAACTGATGCCGGTGCACCCGTTCGACGACTCGGACAACTACTGGGGCTACATGCCGTTGGTGTGGGGAGCCGTGCATCGTCCATATGCCGAGGGCGATGCGCCCGCGGAGCTCGCCGAGCTGATCGAGGCTGCTCATCGCCACGGCATCGAGATCTGGATCGACGTCGTGTTCAACCACACCGGAGAAGGCGACGCGACGATGCCGACGTTGTCGTTGCGCGGCTTGGACGATGGTCATGCCTACCTCCACGATCCCGACGGCAGCTACAACGACGACAGCGGCTGCGGCAACGTCACCAACCCGGGCGATCCCAACGTGCAGCAGTTGGTCATCAACGCGCTCGAACGTTTTGCCGATCTCGGCACCGACGGCTTCCGCTTCGACCTGGCATCGCTGTTGACGCGCGACGGAGGAGGTCTCGTCGAGCGGATCACGGCCTGGGCCGAGCATCGCCAGGTCCGTCTGATCGCCGAGCCATGGGACCTGGCCGAGTACCAGGTCGGTCGGTGGCCGGGACCGTGGTTG
>DATBKA010000581.1:0-5548 GCA_036556105.1 Ilumatobacteraceae bacterium
CGCGTACTGCCGTAGCCGGAAAGACGTTGTCGGTGATCGGCACCGTCACCTGCTTGCCGGTGCGATCATCGATGATCGTGATGGTGTCGGGCATGTTGTTCCCCTAGTGACACGTAGATATGGACAGGGGCTTGCTCCCCAGGGCGCGAGGCTAGCGGTGGAGGATGGAAACGGTCTCAGCGGCGCCCGGCCACCCCGCTCTCACGGAAGTCCGGCCGCAGGCTTCCGTTGTGCAAGCGTGTGACCGGACTTCGAGCAAGGCGGCGAGGGAAGCGCCAGCGACGAGCCGCACGCGGCGCGAGGAGGAAGCGGAGCGGACGACGAGCCCGCCACTTAGAGCGGCGTGTTGTCGTGTGGGCGTGAGACGAGGGCTTCGCGCTTGTCGAGCAACGTCACCAAGGCGGCGGCGATCACGCTGCGGGTCTCGGCTGGTTCGATCACCGCGTCGATGAAGCCGCGCTCGGCGGCGATGTAGGGGTTGAGCAACCGTTCGGCGTAGTCGGCTTCGAACTCGGCCCGCTCTTCGGGCGTGGCTCGCCGTTGGAGGATCGCCGCCGCCTGACCGGCACCCATCACGGCGAGCTCCGCCCATGGCCATGCCAAGCACAGGTCGTTGCCCATCGTCTTCGAGTCCATGACGATGTAGGCGCCGCCGTAGCTCTTGCGGAGGATGACGCAGATCCGCGGCACCGTGGCGCGGCCGTAGGAGAACACCAGCTGCGCGCCGTGACGGATCATGCCGCGCCACTCGAGGTCCTTGCCCGGATAGAAGCCGGGCGTGTCGACGAGCGTGACGATCGGCAGGTTGAACGCGTCGCAGAAGGCAACGAAGCGAGCCGCCTTCTGCGAGGCGGGGATGTCGAGCGTGCCGGCCAGGGCGAGTGGCTGGTTGGCGACGATCCCGATCGGCTGCCCGCCGATGGCGGCGAACGCGGTGACCACGTTGGGAGCCCAACGAGGACGCAGCTCGAGCATCTCGGCGTCGTCGCAGATGGCACGGATGACGTCGCGCACGTCGTAGCTACCTGTCGACGACGGTGGGATCACCGCGCCTGCTTCTGGCGTCGGTCGATCGGGAGGATCGTCCGTCGGTCGCCGCGGCGCTTCTTCGTCGTTGTGCTGCGGTAGGTAGCTCAGTAACTGGCCGACCATGTCGACGGCCATCGCCAGGTCCGTGGCGACGAGGCTGGTGGCACCTGTGTACCGGGCGTGGGAAGCCGCGCCGCCCAACTCGTCGCTGTCGATCGCAACACCGGTGAACTCGGCGACCATCGTCGGTCCGGTGACGAAGGCGTACGAGTCCTTGGTCATCACGACGAAGTCGGCGATGCCGAGCAGCAATGCCGGGCCCGACACGGCCGGTCCCTCGACGACCATGACGATCGGAACGACCCCAGAGCAATCCGTCAACGCCTTGGCGGCCAGGCCCCAACCGTGCAGTGCGGCGATCCCTTCGACGATGTCGGCGCCGCTGGAGCGCATGATGACGACGAGCGGGTAGCCCTTCGTCCTCGCCGTCCATGAGGCGTACTCGATCTTCGCCGAGGAATCACCGGTCAGCGCACCCTGGCGGGTGCCTGCGTCGACATCGACCCACACGACGGTGCGGCCGTCGACTTCCCGGACGTCGGAGGTGACGACGCCGACGACCCGGTTGCGAAGAGCGACGGGCTGCACGCCCGCAGACTAGACAGCTCGGCCGAGGGGGAACGCCTCTGTCCCGACGTGCACGCCGGGTTGCTTCGGGCCTTGCAGGGCGATCACCTCGCGGAGCACCCCGAGCAGCACTCGCGTCGGTGTGCCCGGTGCCGGCCGGCGGCGCTGCACCCAGCCGACAACACGGCGCGGCAGCTCAGGCACGGAGATGCGGTGGAAATCACCTTTCAGCCACCGCGGCACCGAGGTGGCCGGAACGATCGCCGGTCCGTAACCCTCGAAGGCCAGCGACGCCAGCAGGCGAACGCCGTCGATCTCCGCCTGGGCTTGCAGCTCGACGTCCGCCGAGGCGGCGGCGCGGTCGATGATTCGCCGCAATGCCGTGCCGCGGGGCGGCAACAGCAGCGGGATCGTGGCAAGCTCCTTGAGCGACATCACCTCAGATTCGGCGACACCGAAGCGGCGATGGGCGAGCAGCAGCAGGTCCTCGGCGAACAGCGCATCGACCTGGAGCTCGGGTTCGTCGATCGGCAGGTGCAGGATCGCGGCGTCGATCTGTGACGCTTGGAGGCGGGGGAGCAGGCTGCTGGTGTTGCCTTCGTGGATCGTGACGTGGACTTTCGGGTGGGTCTTGGACATCTGGGCGAGCAACTGCGGCAGCAACCAGCGGGCGGTGGTGCCGATCAGCCCCAGCCGGGAATCGCCGGTGACCTCGTCGCCCCGAGACGCCATCTCTGCGGCGAGATCGTCCAGCTCATGGAGGATGCGCCGGGCCCGCTCGACCACGGTGACGCCTTCATCGGTGAGCCCGCCGCGCTGGCGATCGACCAGCGTGACGCCCAGTTCCTTCTCCAATCGGGCGACGTGGCCGCTGACGTTGGACTGCACGGTGTAGAGGGCGCGAGCCGCAGCCGAAAACGAACCATGGTCGGCAATGGCGACGAGCGTCGTCAGCTGGCGGAGGTCCATCTCAAAAAATGATATCGAGTATCTTCCAATACGGCTTGAAAGATCACTCGTTCACGTGCATACTTTCACATGTAGTCGAACGGGGCGACACCCCCAAACTGTTCCGTTCGAAAGAACCCCCCAATGTGGTTCCCCCAATCACAGGGTTCTGGTTGAGAGACCCCGCTTCCCCCAAGCGGGGTCTTTCCCGTTTTGTCGTACAGTCGGCGCGATGACCGGCCGTCCAGGAGCAGCGTTCTTCGATCTCGATCGCACGCTGCTCGCCGGCGCCTCCGGCGAGGTGTTCTCGTCGGCGATGAAGGCGGCCGGGCTGATCAGCCGATCCGTGCCGGGCGAAGCGCTGCTGTTCAAGCTGTTCAACAACGTCGGGGAGACGCTGCCGTCGATGGCGTTGGCCCGTCAGGCCGTGCTCCTGGCCAGAGGCAAGTCCCGGGAGGCGGTGCAACAAGCAGCGACGGTGGCCGCGGAGCGGTTGGAGGAGCTGCTGCAGCCGCTGGCGGCGCCGCTGTTCGATGAGCATCGTGCTGCTGGTCGGATGGTGGTCATGGCGACGACGACGCCGTACGACATGGTCAAGCCGTTGGCCGACCGGCTCGGCCTCGACGACGTCGTGGCCACGCACTATCGGGTCGCCGCCGACGGCACGTACGACGGCAGCCTCGACGGCCCGTTCGTCTGGAGTGCCGGCAAGCTCGCCGCGGTGCGCCGCTGGGCAGACGAGCATGGGATCGATCTGAAGGAAAGCTACGCGTACAGCGACAGCGTGTACGACATGCCGTTGCTCGCCGCCGTCGGTCATCCGTTCGCCGTCAACCCCGATCCGCGGCTGGCCGTCATGGCCGCAGCGCGGCGCTGGCCGACCATCGACCTCTCCGCCTCCGGGCCGCGACGGCCGCGCATCCCCATCGTCAACCTGGACATCCAGCGTCTGGCACTGGCCTTCACCCACCCGATGTTCATCCCCTACGCCAAGTTCGACATCGACGGCGTCGAGAACATCCCCACGTCAGGCCCGGCGATCATCGTCGGCAACCACCGCAGCTACTTCGACACCGTGGCGATGGCGATCACGATTGCCCGCTCCAACCGCACGGTGCGCTTCCTCGGGAAGAAGGAGGTGTTCGACGCACCGATTATCGGCCAGCTGGCGGCAGCGCTCGGGGGCATTCGAGTCGATCGCGGCACCGGCAGCGACGAGCCGTTGCAGGCGGCCGCCGACGCTCTCGAAAGCGGCGAGATGGTGGCGTTGATGCCACAAGGAACGATTCCCCGTGGTCATGCCTTCTTCGATCCGAAGCTTCGCGGCCGGTGGGGTGCGGCGCGCTTGGCGGCGATGACCCGTGCGCCGGTCGTGCCGGTCGGGTTGTGGGGCACGGAGAAGGTCTGGCCGCGCTCGGCCCGAATGCCCAACGTGTTCAACGTCGTCGACCCGCCATTGATCACGATCCGTGTCGGCGCCCCCGTCGATCTGAAGTACCGCAGTGCCGACGCCGATACGCAACGGATCATGAAGGCATTGATGGATCTGCTTCCCGCGGAGAGCCGGGTCCGGCGCACACCGACCGAGGAGGAGCTGGCCGCGGCGTCGCCGAGCGGCTACCGCGGCGAGGCGACCGCGGAGTCCGCCCGCCGACCCGGCACCGACTGAGCCGGACAGTGATCTACCTACCGGTCGGTAGGCACGGTAGACTGCCGTGATGGACGATCTGGCCCTGCTCAGCGAACTCACCGAAGTCGCCGAGCGGCTCACCGCCCGGCACTACGAGACCTGCAAGCCCTGGTATCCGCACGAGTTCGTGCCGTGGAGCATGGGCCGCGACTTCGACGCCGCCGAGGCGTGGGACCCCGAAGAGATCCCCCTTCCCGACTCGTTGCGCAGCGCGCTGTTCGTCAACGTCCTGACCGAGGACAACCTGCCCTACTACTTCCGCACGATCGACCGGATGTTCGGTGGAACCGGGGTGTGGCGGGAGTGGTCGCATCGGTGGACGGCAGAAGAGGCGCGTCACTCGATCGCTTTGCGCGACTTCATGACGGTCACGCGAATGCTCGACGCGCGGATGCTCGAGGATGGTCGCATGTCGCAGATGTCGGGCGGGCAGGTTCCCGAGCCGACCTCTCCAATCGATGGTTTCGTGTACCTGTCGTTGCAGGAGCTGGCGACGCGGATCGCCCACCGCAACACCGGACGGGCGCTGCGCGATCACATCGACGACCATCCTGTCGGCGCTGCCGCCTACGAACTGATCGGCCGCGTCGCCGCCGACGAGAACTTTCACTTCCTCTTCTACCGCGACATCACCAGCGCCGCCCTCGAGATCGCCCCGTCGCACGTCTTGCCGGCGATCGAGCGTCAGGTGCGCAGCTTCGAGATGCCCGGAACCGGTATCCCCGGTTTCAAGCGGCACGCTCGGGCGATCGCCAACGCCGGCGTTTACAACCTGCTGTTGCATCATGAGCAGATCCTCGAGCCGGTCGTCATGAAGTGGTGGAAGATCGAGTCACTGCAAGGCCTCACCGCGGAAGCGGAGCGGGCGCGCGACGCGTTGATCAGTCAGATCCAGCGCATCGGTACCGCGGCCCGGCGCCTCGCCGACCGAGCGATGGCCGCGGCCGGCAAGGGCGCGCTTCCGCTCGCCGGTGGTGCGATCTAGACACGCCCCAACCCCGAAGTCCGGTCGTACACGTCCAACGTGCAAGCGTCGTGCCGGAGTTCGCCGAGGTCGACGCGCTAGTCGCCGACGGCACCGTCGATGCGCTGACGCAACAAGTCGGCGTGGCCGCAATGGCGGGCGTACTCCTCGATCATGTGCACGAGGATCCAACGCAGATTCGGTTGCCACCCAGGGATGCGTTGCGTCGCCGGCACGCCTGCCGACAAGGTCTCAGCGGGCACGCCCGCGGTGACCTGACGGGCGAAGTC
>DATBKA010000582.1:0-1746 GCA_036556105.1 Ilumatobacteraceae bacterium
GATGTCGACGTCGCGACGGCCGACGCGGCGACCTGATCACTCGATCTTGCGGTCCTTCTCGACGACGACGACCCCACGGTCGCTGACCGTGAACACCTCGCGATCGGCGTGTTGGTCGTGGCCGATCGCGCGGCCGGCGGGAATGCTCACGTTCTTGTCGACGACGCAGCGATGGACCCGTGCACCCGGGCCGATGCGCACGCCGGAGAAGACGATCGACTCGGTGACCACAGCCGAGGCGTCGACATACGTCTCCGGACCCAGGATCGAGTGCTCGACTTTCCCGCCTGACACGATCGACCCGGCGCACAGCAGGCTGTTGTTGATCGCCGGCTGTTCACCCGACGGCCCGTGGTCGATCTTTGCCGGCGGCAACGGCAACTGCAGGCTGTAGACGGCCCACTGCGGGTTGTAGAGGCTGAACGGCGGCACCGGGGCGATGAGGTCCATGTTGGCCTCGTAGTACGCGTCGAGGCTCCCGACATCGCGCCAGTAGCCGCGCTCGTGCTCGGCCTGGCCGGGGATCGTGTTCGTCGAGAAGTCGTACATGTGCGCCACGCCGGCTTGGGTCAATGCCGGGATCACATCGCCGCCGATGTCGGTGGCAACCGCATCCTCACCGGTCGGAGTGACGATGTCGACCAACGTCTGCGTGTCGAACACGTAGTTGCCCATCGACGCCAGCGCTCGCGTCGGGTCTCCCGGCATCGGCGGCGGCGTGGCGGGCTTCTCGTGGAACTTGACGATCTGACCGGCGGCCGATGCCTCGATGATGCCGAACTGCGACGCTTCGGACAGCGCCACCGGGATCGCCGCGACCGTGACGCCCGCCCCGACCTCACGATGGTGGTCGACCATCTGTCGCGGATCCATGTGGTAGATGTGATCGGCGCCGAAGACGCAGACGATGTCGGGCCGCTCGTCGCTGATGAGGTTGAGGTTCTGGTAGATCGCGTCGGCGGATCCGCTGAACCACTGCGGTCCGCGGCGCATCTGCGCCGGCACTGGCGTGACGTAGTTGCCGAGCAGCGTCGAGAACCGCCATGTCTGGCTGATGTGCCGGTCGAGGCTGTGGCTCTTGTACTGGGTCAGGACGACGATCTTCAGGAAGCCGGCGTTGGCGAAGTTCGACAGCACGAAGTCGATGATCCGGTAGCTGCCACCGAACGGCACGGCCGGCTTGGCGCGGTCGGCGGTGAGCGGCGCCAGGCGCCTGCCTTCACCACCGGCGAGGACGATGGCCAGTACTCGCGGCTCAGCCATATCTCGGCACGTTAGACCGTCTCGCCGGTGAGGCGTTGATACCAGTCGATGTGCTCCGCTGCCGGTCGCTTCCACGACCAGTCAATTGCCATCCCGCGGCGCTGCATCGCCGCCTTGCGCCGCGGCTGCGCGCACGCCCTGACCATCCGATGCAACCCATCCATCAACGCGACCGAGCTGGCGTCGGGCACGACGACACCAGTGCCGCGCGTCGGCGCGGCGTCGACGTCGACGACCGTGTCGTGCAACCCGCCGACGTCGGTGACCAAGGGAAGCGTGCCGTAGCGCATCGACTGCATCTGTGCCAGCCCGCACGGCTCGAACCGGCTCGGCATGCCGAACACGTCGGCGCCGGCGAAGAGGCGATGGGCAAGCACCTGGTCGTAGCCGCGCACGAAGGCAACGTGGTGGGGATGGGCGCTCGCCGCCGCGGCGAGCGCGTCGGCCAACCACTGGTCGCCGTCTCCGAGCACGATCAGCGAC
>DATBKA010000583.1:0-6121 GCA_036556105.1 Ilumatobacteraceae bacterium
GATGCGACCGGCGACGAAGTCGCCGGCCGCCCGGTGGAGCTGCGCATCGGCGATTCCCTCGTGATGGTCTCGTCCGCGGACGAGCGCGACGCGTTCCCCGCGTTCCTCTACGTGTACGTCGACGATCCCGACGCGGTGCACGCGCGAGCGTTGGCCGCGGGCGCGTTCAGCATCGAAGCGCCGCTCGACACCCCGTACGGCGATCGCCGGGCGATGGTCCGCGATCCCTTCGGGAACGTCTTCCAGATCGCCTGCGCGAAAACCTGAGGCAAAGTCGACAACGTCGCGAATACGGTCCAGGTGATGCCGATCGAACCGGAGACCAAGAGCTGGACATGGGTGCTCGAGCGCAAGTGCGAGGAGTGTGGGTTCGACACACGGTCGTTCCCGCCGAGCGCCCTGGCCGGACAGATTCGGGCACTGGGCGAGCCGTGGCCGGAACTGCTCGCCCACCCGATGGTGCGAGATCGCCCCAACGACTCGACCTGGTCGGCGCTGGAGTACGCCTGCCACGTTCGCGACGCGCTGCGGCTGGGCGTGTATCGCGTCGGGCGGATGTTGAACGAGGACAGCCCGCAGTTCGCCAACTGGGACCAGGACGAGACCGCCGTGGCCGACCACTACGAGCTGCAGGATCCCGGCGTAGTGGCCGAGGAGATCGCCGCTGCGGCGGAGGACTTCGCCGACCTCTACGCGACGGTCACCGACGACCAGTGGGACCGTCCCGGAGTGCGCAGCGACGGTGCCCCGTTCACCGTCGACTCGTTCGGGCGGTACTTCCTGCACGACCCGGTGCATCACCTCTTCGACGTGCGTCGCGGTTACACGCTGATGGGTGGGTAATCCGCCCTATTTCTCCTGGTTGAATTGTCAACCCACCCGGAACGCGAGAGAATTCGCCGATCATCAAGCACGGACGGCGCCTTGGCTCGGCCGTGGCGGCGTTCCTGGTTCTGACGTCTTGTGGGCCGTCGAACCATCGCTACCTCGCCGACCGCGACGAGAAGGTCTACCTGCGCGTGCCTTCCGGGTGGCACGACGTGACACCGCTCGACGATCGCCAGGACCGGCTCGTTCAAGCGACCACCGACGCCCGCATCGTCTTCAAGCGAGTCGCCACGCCTCAGGACGGGGCAACGAGCGAAGCAGACTTCAGCGGCTCGGCTCCCTTCGTCACGATGACCGTGTACGAGACGAAAGACGAGCTGAATCAGCAGCTGTCACCCACGCTGGCGCGCCGACTGAGTTGGGCGCCGTTCGACCCGCTGATGCCGTCGGCAGATCAGAGTGAGCTCGCCCAGATCATCGACTTCGACCCCAACCCCGCCAACTCGAAGCTCGACGGATCGCGAGTCGTATACCGATGGCGTCAAGACACGACGACGGACTGGTTGCTCACCGTCAGCCTTTCCACGTTCTTCGACGCATCGGAGCAGCGGCTCTACGCTCTGGAGGTGGCGTGCAATCCTTCCTGCTTCGACAATGACGCTGAGGAGATCAACAGCATCGTCAACTCGTGGAGGATCGACCGATGAGCTTGGATGGCGACGGCTCGCTCGCTGTATCGATCGCCGCGCCGATTCCGGTGCACCAGCCGGTCATCGACGATCGTGATCCACCAGTACGGCGCAAGATGTTCTTCTACGACCGCGTCAAGGTCGTGTTCCTCTTGGCGCTGTTCCTCGGTATCTGCACGTCGGAGCAAAAGAGCGACATTCCCCTCATGAGCTGGGGTGAAGCACTTCGCGACCAGATCCACGCCAAGTGGTGGGTGTTCATCCTCGCAGCCTTGGAGATCGTCCGCCAGGTGCACAACCTCGTCTCCGAGCACGCCGCCGGATACCACCAGTTCTGGCAGAAGAAGTTCTTCGGTGGGTGGGAGCGGCAGATGAGCCGCATGAACCCGTACACCCGCTGGCGCATGGCCCGACTGGTCAAGCGGCTGGCGGTGCTGGCGGTCATCGGCACGATCTTCTCGTGGATGTGGGGCCTCAACCTCTTCCAGGCGCTCGCCGAGGCACCGGCGCGCATCTTCCGCAACATCTTCATCAACCGAGCCCTTGGCCTGCCGGTCGGCCTCACCATCGCGCTGAGCACCCTCGGCGGACTCGTCTACATCGTCTTCTTCTTCGGCATCTTCTTCATTGGTGGCGTCGAGACGTTCAAGCCGGGTGAGATCAAGACCCGGTTCCGCGACATCTGGGGCCAGGACCACGTCGTCCGCCGTGTCAAGGAGAACCTCGACTTCCTGGAACGGCCGAAGGAGATCGAAGAACGTGGCGGGTACGTACCCGGCGGCATCCTGCTGTGGGGCCCACCCGGCACGGGCAAGACCTTGCTCGCCGAGGCATCGGCCGGTGAGACCGGCAAGCCGTACGTCTTCGTCGACCCCTCGGCATTCGTGCAGACGTTCGTCGGCGTCGCCCCGATGAAGATCAAGCACCTCTATCGCAAGCTGCGCAAGCTGGCCCTGCGCCACGGCGGAGTTGTCGTGTTCTTCGACGAGGCCGACGTGCTCGGCAGTCGCGGTCAGGTCTCCGGCGGCTTCGACGAGAAAGCGGCGCGCGAGCAACTCGAGTCGGCGCGCTGGCTCAGTGCGCCAGGCCGGCGTGAAGTCGTCAGCTACCTGCAGCGTGCTTCTGCCGAGGAGCCGACTGCTCCATCACCGCGTCGCTCGCTGCGCGAGTCGATCATCATGGCGGGGATGGGCGGCATGGGCGGCGGCGGCGCGTTGCAGGCACTGCTCACCGAGATGAACGGCCTCAACAAGCCGCGTGGGTTCTTCTCGCGTCGGTTCCGCCAGTTCCTCAACATCAAGCCGAAGGCTCCGCCGCGCTACCGGATCCTGCACATGTTCGCCACCAACCTGCCGACAGCGCTGGATGCAGCCCTGCTCAGACCGGGGCGCATCGATCGCCTCTACAAGGTCGGCTACCCGATGAAGGACGGTCGGGCGCGGACGTTCCACGGCTACTTCGACAAGATCCGGCACACGGTCAGCGATGCCGAGATCGATCGCTTGGCGACGATGACGCCGGGCGCCACGGGTGCCAGCATCAAGGATCTCGTCAATGAAGCCGTGCTCGTCGCGCTCCGCGAAGGGCGCGACGTCGTCACCTGGGCCGACGTGTTGCAGGCACGGTACTTGCGCCGCGTCGGCGAACACGAGCAGGTCGAGTTCATCGAGCGCGAGCGGCACGCGGTGGCGATCCACGAGGCCTGTCACGCCGTCACCGCACACCTCAAGCGGCGGTCGATGGAGATCGACTTCGTCAGCATCGAGCCCGGAGGCGATTACCTCGGCGTCGTGATGAGCACCTACGACGACCAGACGTTCCTCAGCTGGCGATCGACGTTCGAGGTCGACGCGCTGGTGTCGCTGGCATCGCTGGCGGGCGAGCGGATGTTCTTCGACGGAGACAGTTCCGCTGGTGTCTCCGCTGATCTGCGCAACGCCACCGTGATCGCCACGATGATGGAGGCGGCGTGGGGCATGGGCGACACGATCGCCGCCCAGTCGGTGCTCAAGGAGCTCGCCGGTGGCGCCGGGTACCGCACGCCCGCCGACAAGGACGACGCCGCAGCGCAGCACCGGGCGAACCTCGGCAACCGCATCGAGATGCGCCTCGGCAACATCCTCGACGAGGCGAGCCGGCTGCTTGCCGAGAACCGACACATGGTGCTGGCCATCGCCCACGCCCTGGAAACGCACAAGACGATCTCCGGCGACGACGTCGCCGCGATCTTCCAAGGCCGCCAAGGCCCGAAGGTCAACGGACGCGACTACCACCACCCATCGTTCCTGGAGGTCGCCGACCGCTATCACAACGAAGCACTGTTGGCGCACCGGCTCACCGGTAGGGTCGAGGTTCCGCTTCCTGTTCTGGCTCGGCCGAATGGTCAACTGGTGGCGCCGTCCGAACCACTGCCGCCACCCGTTCCCTGATCAGAGAGGTCTTCCGTGACTGACGGGCCGGCTGACTCACTTGCTGCAGTCGAGGACGATCTTGCCCTGGGCGCCGCGGTTGAGGATGCGGGCGAAGGCATCCGCCGCCGAGCTGAGTGGGAGGATCTCGCCGACCGGGATGTGCAACGATCCGTCGGCCATCATCGCCAGCAGCGTGTCGAGCGCCTCGCGCTGCTCCTCTGGAGTGTCGACCAGCCCGGCATAGCCGAGCATGGTGATTCCCTTGCGGTACAGGCGGCGCAGGTTCATCGAGATGCGTTCGTCGTTCGACGTGCCGTAGACCACGATGCGTCCCTTGTTGGCCATCGCCCCGATCGCCGCATCGGTGTAGGGGCCGCCGAGCGAGTCGAGCACGAGCGTCGGTTGGAAGCCCTCGGCCGCGGCCAGCAAATCGTCCGCTCCGGTGACGATCACGTCGTCGGCACCGTTGTTGCGGATCCCGTCGATCTTCGCAGCAGTGCCGGTCTGACCCCAGACCGTCGCGCCCGCGGCCTTGGCCAACTGCACGGCGACCGCGCCGACGCCGCCGCTGGCGCCGAGGACGAGGACGCGATCGTCGCGCTGGACATCGCCGCGGGCATGCAGCGACCGCCACGCCGTGATCCCGGCAACCGGCATCGCCGCCACTTGGGCGAGGTCGAGGTTGGGATCGACGGGCAGCAACCAAGCGTCGGGCACGGCGACCTTGTCGCGGAACAGACCGTGTCGGGCAACACCCAGACCACCCCCGCGGATCAAGACCGGCTTGCCATCGACAGATCCGCTGGCCTCGCTGCCGGGGATCCACGGAAGATTGTTGGCCGCAGCGCCGATGGAGCCCTGGCTGATCCACACGTCGAGGGGATTCACCGAGGCATAGGCGATGTCGACGAGCCGCTCGTCCGGGCCGGGTCGTGGGTCGGGAACCTCGTCGAGTTGGAGTGTTCCACCGATCTCATGAAGTCTCGCTGCTCGCATGTGGCCACTGTAGGTTGCCGGCGATGATCGTCATCGACGGTGGTACTGGCACGCTGATCCAAGAGCTCGGGGCGCCGATGAGCGACGACACGTGGGGTGCCGACGCCAACCTCACCCACCCCGGCATCGTCCGCGAGGCGCATCGCCGATACCTCGCCGCGGGCGCCGAAGTGCTGATCGCCAACACCTACGCAACCAGCCCGCTGTTGTTCAACCACCTCGGTCGCGATGATGACGTAGCTCGAATCGATGCCGCGGCGGTACGTCTCGCCCGGGAGGCGAGCGAGGGATCGGTGCCGGTCGCCGGGTCGTTCTCGGTGATGCGCCCGACGACGTTGGGCAGCGATCGCACCGAACTGTTCCGCGAGTGGCCCGAAGCACAGGCTCGCCAGCTGTTCGCGTCGAAGGCCGCCGGCCTGGTCGCGGCCGGCGCCGACATCATTGCCATGGAGATGATGCGCGATGGCGACTACTCGGTCTGGGCCACCCAGGCTGGGCTCGACACCGGTCTGCCGGTGTGGCTCGGCATCTCCGTCGAGGAGGACGACGCCGGTCGGATCACTGGCTTCGGCCGCCCGCAGTGGCCGCTGGACGCGTTCCTCGACTCGCTGGTCGGGCTTGGGCCCGACATGGTCAACGTGATGCACTCGGCGCCGCCGACGACCACGTTGACGCTCGACGCCGTACGCCGCCGATGGACCGGGCCGCTCGGCGCCTACGCCGAGTCGGGGTACTTCGCCATGCCCGACTGGCAGTTCGTCGACATCATCGCTGCTGCCGACTACGTGGACCTCGCCCAGCGGTGGGCGGAAACGTTCGGCATCGAGATGATCGGCGGTTGTTGCGGCATCGGGCCGGCACACATCGCCGCCCTGCGCGCCGCCTTCCCGAAGGAGTAGAAGTCACGCCGCGGCGGAGTAGACGATCTCGCCGGTTGGCTCGTCGGCACCTTCCTCTGCCTCAACCGTGACGGCCCACTGCACCGCCGACCCGGACACGTCGAGCACACGTCGGATCTGCCCGTCGCCGGCCTTGTCGAGCAGTCGCGTCGGGTGTGCTCCGTCGGCGTCGATGCGCCACAATTCGTACGCTTTGTCGCTGCCGGGTTTGGTGAGATCGGTGCCGATGACGACCGCACGTCCGGCACTCGGCGACCAGGCCATCTTGAACGTTCCACTGCCGGTGCCGTCGAGGTTG
>DATBKA010000584.1:0-6917 GCA_036556105.1 Ilumatobacteraceae bacterium
CACGACACGAACTCGATCTTCGGGTAACCCATGGCGAAGATGTCGAGGCCCTGGTTCCCGTTGAGGCTGAACTTCACCGGGACCGCCTGGCCGGCCTTGACCGTGTTCGTCGTCGGCAGATTGTCGACGGGCTGGAAGAACCCGCTGAAGTCATAGCTGCTCAGCTGCAATCCGACGACGACGGGGTCATGGTCCGACGTGCGATACGGGTTCGGCTCGTAGAGGGCTTCCTGAGAAGGCGGCTTGAAGCTGGTGTCGTAGTCGAGAATGTCGGGCTCGTCGGAGTTGATGTGCCAATCGGCTGCTCCAGTCACTTGGGCGGCCATCGTCGGGCTGGCGAGCGAGTGGTCGAGATAGCCGGCCTGACCGTCGAACGTGTACGAGTACGCGTACGCACCGTGGTACTTGGCGATCAGGTTGGTGAAGTCGTCGCCGGTTCCCGCGACGTCGTCCGCGCCGGCCTTGATGGCGTCGATCGAATCTTCTTGGGCGTAGGAGTTGAGGTCGCCCATGATCAAGAAGTCGGAGTCGCCGCTGCCGGTCGGATCCGTGGCCAGCCAGTCGACCAGCGCCTGCGCGGCCAGATGGCGCGTGCCGCTGCAGTTCCCCTGGCCGTCACCGGTGTCGGGATCCCCTACGTCCACGCAGTCGGAGCCCTTCGACTTGAAGTGGTTGACGACGACGGTGAACCGGGCACCTGTGGAGAGGTCCTCGAACGTCTGGGCCAACGTCGGCCGGCTCTTGGTATCGATGAAGCGAGGATCAACGCTGGAGTCGAGGATCCGGAAGGCCCCCACCGGGGCAACCTTGGATGGGCGGTAGATCAGGCCGACCTTGATCGCATCGGTACCAATCGTGCCCGTGTCGATGTAGGAATACCCGGGCAGGCCGGCGACGATGTTCGCCAACGGTTCGACACCGGTCGTGTTCTCCAACTCGTTGAGGCCGATCACGTCGCCGTCCAAGCCGGCCAGCGCGGTGAGCAACTTCGTGCGTTGACGGTCGAACTCGTCGGGTTGGTCGGCGTCGGCGCCGCGGCACTCGACGTTCAGCGCCGGGCCGCACTTGTTGTCCAGCGGCCCCGACGGGTAGTCCAGCGTCAGGAAGAAGTTCAGCGTGTTCATCGCCGCCACGCGCAGCGTGCCACCGACTGGTTCGGGCGCTGCGGGCCGGGGATTCGCCGCGGCGTAGTCGGCTGGCCCGGTCGGGAAGACCCGATACAAGCTGAAGTCGAAGCCGAGCACGCCAACGGTGTTCTGCACCGTGTCGCCCCCGCGGAAGCGGTTGGCCAAGGTGAACGGCGCTCCGTTCGGGTGGCGCAACACGTCGGGGTTCTGCGCGCTCTGCGCATCGTCGAGGGTGATGCGGCTGAGGCTGTTGGCCAGCGTGCGCGCGTTCGCCGCAGCGCCAGGCTCGTCGATCGCCGTACCGGTGAACGGACGGGTTTCGCCGTCCAGTGGACGGGCCAGCACGATCTCGCCGAAACGGTCGTAGTTGAAGTACTCGGAAATCACGAGTTGTTGCGGGAAGCGCACGAGCATGCCCTCGTAACGCTCAGGAGCGTCGACGTTGGCGAACGGCAGGGACACATCGGTCGCGACGACCGACCCGGTTCCGCATTGGACAACGTTCGAAGCGGGAACGGCCGACGTGTTGCTGTTCGAGCCGTTCAGCGTGGTCTGGTTGAATCGCTCACGGGCAAAGCCGGTGACCCTCACGACCTGACCGGCGCTGACAAGGTTGGCGGTGCCGGTGAAGACGAAGATGCCGTCCGATGTTGCCGGGTCGCCGTCGCCGACGAGATCCTGCAGGTAGAAGCCTTGCTGACTGGCTGTCCCCTCGAAGTCACCGACAACGACACCCGATGTCGTCACGGTGCCGGGGATCGGCGTGGACGGACCGCTGCCCTGAATCGCGTAGATCGGCGTGAAGGTCGAGGCACACACGTCGAACGCCGTGAACCCCACCGTGAAGTTGGCGACCATGTTGTCGGGCGGGTCGTTGCCATCCTGATCGCTGACCTGGTTCGCCACGACCGTCAAAGTGCAGGTTTCACCGTGAGTCAACGTGACGCTCGGGTCGATCGTGAACGTGGTCGGGCCTCCGCTGAACGAGGCCGCCACCGTGCCGCTGGCTGAGCACTCCAGGCCGAACCACGAGCTGCTGACGTTCACCGCTTCGGTGAACGTGACCGACAGGTTCGCGCTTGTCGGGAAATCCGTCGCCCCGTCGGCCGGAAACGTGCCGGCGACCTCAGGCGCAGAGTCGGCGACGGCGCAGGCGTTGGTCGACGACGCTGTGTTGCGCGGAGTCGGTGCGCTGGCGGCGAAGTCGGAGGCGTTGTTGTCGGTCTCGGTGCAGCCGTTGGCGAGACGAACGGCAGCCGTGGTGTTGGACAGCGTCGGTGCTGTGGCCCCCTCGGAGAAGTTGGCGCCGTCGTAGCCGACCAGATCCTTGATCAGCGCCAGCTGTGCTGGCGAGCAGGGCTGTGCGGCGGACCCGTTGCAGGCCAATCCCGTGGTCGAGGCGACGAGGGCGACCTTGCCACCGGTGCCACTCATGTTGACCGTTCCGGTCGCGTCAGCGATCGGCAGCAACACTCCATTCGCTCCACCTGACGCCTGTTGCACCAAGTAGTACTGCCCAGGAGCCAGCGAGCCCGATAGGAGCGTGACCGGATTGGCACCGAAGTTGCCCGCGCCGGTGGCGCTGGCGTACTGCACAGACATGCCCGTCAATGAGACGGTGGTGGTGCCGCGGTTGAACAGCTCGACGAAGTCGTTCCGATACGGTGCCGTGGCGTTGCCCCCGCCGCCGTAGACCTGGCTGATGACGATGTCTGGCGACAGTGCGTCTGCGACGTGGGCCGGGACGATGGCGACCACCGAGGTCACGAACGATGCCGACAGGAACAGCCGCGAAAGCGTCTTGCTCATGGGTGGACTCCTCGGTACAGAGGGCTGAGCGAGTCATCGCAGTGAACGATGCGAGCTCGTGGAGTGCCGCCCGGCTCTGCCGATCGTACGGCTGGCAGCGCGCCATGGCAAGCGTCGCTCCGAAGCGTCACATCGCTGCTACCGGATGTTCATCCGCCGCCGATCCGAGCGCCAAGGCGAGGTGATAGGTCAAGGAAACCGACGCACTCGGGCGCCCAGATCCCTTGGCACTGCTTTGTGGATGCAGATCCACAAAGCCACGCTGCTGCGCGAGCACGCGGCAGGCTTCGCCTTGGGCATGGCCGGATTGACGTGGCTGACGTCCGCTGCAGCGTTCACCGTCGCCGAGGACGTCGGCGTGAACGGTCGCATTCACTCGTTCTTTGATGCCCTGTGGTGGTCGCGTGCACATTGTTGGCATCCGTTGCAAGAGTCTCGGATGCCAGGGGTGAGGCCATGCTGAGGAAGTTCAAGGAAGCGCGTCTCGCGAGAGCTGAGGAACACCAGCACGCACAGCAGGCGCGCCGAGTCGCAGAGCTGCAAACTGAAGCGAACCGGGCGTTCGACGCGTTCACGGCAGCAGCCCTCGACAACAGTGTGTCGCAGTCGTGCAGCTCAAGACGGGTGAGGTGGCGTATCTCGTGATCCGTGACGTCGGTCTGGTCGAGCGCCCCCTGGGCCAGGCCATTGGAGTGGTGGATCGCATGGCGTGTCCTTCAAGATTGCCAACGGTGTGCGTTACCGAGTGAGCGCGACGAAGGGCACGTTCGTTCAGGGCGAGGAACGACCAACGATCGTTCAGAAGGCGTCGGGCCTTTGCGTATACGCCCGAAGTTGACCATCGTTTCGGCGGTCCCCTCGGCGTGCTCGTTGCTCGCGAGCCGAGGAGACTGAGATCAGCACGGAGCGATCTGACGGGAACGAGTTGCCCACATCTGGGCTCTCGACGGTCGCGTGTCGGGTGGGCGATAGGGGTCTCGATCCCCTGACCTCTACGGTGTGAACGTAGCGCTCTTCCATCTGAGCTAAACGCCCGTGCAGCGGGTCAGGCTAGCAGCGATCGCCCGTCGGCCGCCCACCGAAAACGGGTCAGAAATCGAAGCGCACGCAGACGGTTCCCAACCCTTGCTGGTCGCGGTGCGGCTCGGTGTCAGTGGCGCACAGCTCGTCGTCGGCGAGCCGGTTGACGACGACGCCCATGTGGTCGTCGGCGCAGTCGACCTCGGCGGCGTCGCCGTTGTCCGTGATCACCACGCACGACCCGGCTTCCAACACGTTGTCGGGCGGGCGCGGCTTGGGGTCGTTCGTCGTCAGCACCCCGAGGATGACGATGGCGATGCCCGCCACCGCCATCCCGATCAGAAACCTCCACGGAAAGCTCGACGCCGGCGGAATCTCCACCGGAGCAGAACCGAGTGTTTCAGGCCCACTTGGGTGCCTCGAAACACTCGAAAGGGAGCGGTCGTAGTCGCGGCGGAGGTGGGGGTCGCCGAGCACACGCCACGCCTCCTTGATCGCCAGCAGCTCGTCGGCGGATCCCGAGGCGCTGGTGTCGGGGTGATGCTCACGGACGCGTTGGCGGAACGCGGCGCGCACTTGAGCTGTCGATGCGCTCGGGTCGACTCGCAGGACCTCGTAGTGGGTCATCCGCCGACGGTACCCCCGATGCGCCAGTACTCGCCGCCGGCTCGATCGAGGAGCCCACCGTCGACGAGATACCGGCGCAACGCAGCGGTGTCGGCGTGGTGCTGACCGAGCATCAGGTTGACCATCTGCTCGCTGTAACGACGCCCGGGCTCGAACTCCTGCGCCAGCCAGTCGAGGATGACGGCGCGTTTCGACGCTGCCGTGGGAATCGACTTCAAGCGACCGCCCGACACGAAGGACCGCAACACCTTGCGCGCCTCATCGGGCTGGTCGTCGAACTCGGACGACGCCGGCCTCGCCTTCGCCTCCCGAGCCGCGTCGCGGAACACATTGGGAGCGAGCGACAAACCGTCTGCCGTCTGCACGATCAGCCCGCTCTCGACGAGTTTGCCCATGGCTTTGGCGAGCTGTGCTGCGTTCAATCCGGTGGCCCGCACGACGTCGTCGACGTGGTGCGCTCCGAGCTCGATCGCCGCGACCACCTGCCGTCGGTGGACGTCGGCGAGCAGGCCGACCAGCGCTGCCGCGTCGAGGTCGGTCACGGTCAGTACCCGAGATGGGGATAGACCTCGCCCTCGAGCGGTTGGCCCTGGGCGAAGAGCCGGATGTTGGACGAGATCCGCCCCGACAGCAGCGGCTCCTCCATCTCCACGGTCGCGCCGACGTGCGGGGTGATGATGCAGTTCGGCAACGACCATAGTGGATGATCGTCGGGAAGCGGCTCGGGGTGGGTCACATCGAGACCGGCGCCGCCGATCACTCCGTTCTCGAGCGCCCACACCAGGTCGTCGGTGACGATGTGCTTGCCGCGAGCCACGTTGATCAGCCAGGCGTGACTCTCCATCATCTCCAGCTCGGTCAGCGAGATCATCTCCTCGGTCTCGGCCGTCAGCGGCAACGCCAACACGACGAGATCGGCCCCGGCGAGCGCGTCGACGTATCGCTCGGCGGCGAGCACCTCGTCGACGCCTTCCATCTCCTCCACGCGGTTGCGGACGACCGTGATGTGGCAGTCGAACGGCCTGAGCATCCGCACCAACGCCTGGCTGATGCCGCCGCCACCGAGGATCGTCACCCGCCCATTGACGAGGTTGCGGCCCGACTCGGCGAGCCACGACTTCGAGCGGGTGAACCGGCCGAGGTCGCGCAACCCGGCCAGCGCCAGCGTGAGTGCCAGCTCGGCGACCGGCTCGGCGAAGATGCCCTTGCCGCACGTCCACGTACGACCATCCTCGACGAGATGGACGAACGGCTCGATGCCGGCATACGGCAACTGCACCCAGGAGATGCCTTCGTTCTCCTCGAGGACGACTTCGAGTTGATCGGCGAGCCGCGGCACCGTCCAGATCAATGCCTCGGCGTCCTCGACCGGCACGATGTGACCACCGCCGGCGCCGATCGCGCCCTTCAGCCAGTGCTGACCGCCCTCCGGGTGGGGGCCGATTGCGATGCGAGGAGGCCCGGCGTTCTTGGAGCGGTCCCACCGGGCCTGATTACTTGGAGGCATGTGAGGCAACTGTAGCTGCCGTGGTGATTCGGGCTGTCAAGGGTTCGCCGCGTCAACCGCCGCCGAGCGTGGCGGCGATCTGGGTCGAGGTCTCCCCCGACTTCTTCAGCACAAGCCCCAGGAACGCAAGGATCCCCATCGTGATGGCGAAGAGCATCACTGCGGCGACCGCGTAGAACGGCTTGGGCGTGCCCTTGGCGAGCGCGCCGATCAGCGCGACCGGGAACGTCGACGATCCTGCGTCGGCGAGCAGGTTGGAGATGATCGTGTTGTCGAGGCACAAGGTGAACGACAACAGCCCGCCGGCGACGAGCGCCGACGAGATCAGCGGCAGCGTGATCTGTCGGAAGGCACGGTGGGGTGGCGCGCCGAGATCCCCTGCAGCTTCCTCGAGCGAGGCGTCGACACCGGCAAGCCGGGCGCGCACGATGAGCGTGACGACGGCAGACGCGTACAACGACTGGCCCATCCACAGTCGCATGTAGCCGTACTTGATCGGACCGATGTTGTGCGTGAACGGGCCACGGACTCGTTGCACCCAGCCGACCAGCGCTACAGCGTCCATGATCTCCGGCGTGACGAGGATCAAGAAGATCACCGCCATGAAGAACTTCGTCCAGCCGCCGGGGTGACGCGCCAGCGCCACGCCCGACAACCCGCCGAGGATCACGGCAATGGCGGTGGCACCCAGCGCGGCGATAGCGGAGTTGCGGACCGGGTCGCCGATGTTGATGTCACGGAAGATGTCGCGATACCACTCGGTGCGCATCCCGGCGATCACGAATGCGGCCACGACCGTCACCGCCGGAAGCCAGCGACCGGCCACC
>DATBKA010000585.1:0-4335 GCA_036556105.1 Ilumatobacteraceae bacterium
GCGCCGCCAGCCGCTCGCAGTTGCCGAGACGCTCGTTGGCGTAGCCGACGAAGTCGGTGTCCAACGTGCTGATCGCTTGTTGAACGACCGCCCACATCCCCTCGCGGAACTCGCTCATCATCTTCATCAACTGCAGGCGTGCCCACGACGACTTGGAGATCGCCCCGAAGTACAACGTCAGCAGGCGCTCGTCGGCGTCCTCGGTCAGTTCGCTGTTGACGCTCAGGTTGGCCAGGTCGAAGAACACGTCGTTCATGCCTGCGTACTCGAAGTCGAGCAGCCACACCCGATCCTCCGCGAACAGGACGTTTCCGGGAAGGAGATCGTTGTGACAGGGCACCAGTGGCATCGGCTGGCGGGCGAACGAGGCTTCGATCCGACGGCTCAGCTGATGCAGGCGCTCGTACGAGGGAGGGGCCATGACGCCGTGTGCGGCGGCGTCACGGGCGTGCCACTCGACGATGCGATGGATCGGAAAGGCGCCGGCGAGGGCACCACTGTTGTGAAAACGGCTGACAAGGGCGATGACATCGGGCAGGCGCGCCGCGAACGGAACCGACTCGAGGTGACGACCGTCGACGAGCTCGGTGACGAGCGTTCCGACACCTTCGAGCACACCGAGCACCGCCGGGCCGATCCCCAACTCCGCCGCGCGTCGTGCAGCCTCGGCTTCGTAGGCCCTGTCGATGCCGAGCAGCGCGGTGCGTTCGCCAGGGATGCGGATCACGTACTCCCCGTGGTCGGTCGTGGCGACGTAGTTGCGGTTGGTGATGCCACCGTGCAGCGGCCGGAGCTCGATGTTCTGGCCGGCAAACAACGTGCTGCCGCGAACGAGCCGCTCGACGTCTGCCCTCCCGTTCACGACTCAACGGTGTAGCACGTCATCGTGCTCGGCCTCCACAGACGATCCCCCGTCCCGTCGTCACCTTGACCAAGTCGAGAGTGATTGTTCACTGACAATTGAGTCAACCGTGTGCGTGACGGGACCGATGCCTTGGTGGACGGACGAGCACTCTCGCCGGTGCTCGTGAGCAAGGGACGGAACATGACAAGTCGGGTGTGGTGCGCCACCGTGGCTGCTGCCGCGGCAATGGTCGTCGGGTTCGAAGTGGGGCCGGTGTACGCCGCCCCCAACCAACCTCCGATCGTGAACGGAGGGGCGATGACTGTCCGCTATGAGGACATCTACTCCGTTCACTTCACGGCGTCCGACCCCGACGGCGACGCGCTGACGGTCGTGACGATGCCCGCCAACCCGGACTTGATCGGATGCGATGGTGGACCGGCCAACGACTTCACTTGCGACTTCTCGTCGAGCCGATACGACGACCCCAGCCCGCTGCCGACGGAGCCGTTCGAACGGTCGATCAGCTACGCGGTGTCCGACGGAACGGAGACGACGACCGGCACGTGGGACATCACCGTGCTCCCTCCGCCGGCCATGCGCGTCACCGGGAGCGCAACGGTGAGCGAAGGGAGTGACGCGGTCGTTCACCTCGAATTGTCCTCGAACACGTACGGCGCGATGGTCGTGCTCGCCGGCCTCAACGAGATCGGCTCCTCGGGCCCGCCACTCACGACCGTGGCGATCGACGTTGCCGATGGGCAGACCGCCGCGGATGTGCAGGTCACGATCCCCGACGACGACGTTGCCCAGCCGACGCGCCAGCTGACCGTCACCGTTGAGCGTGCTGATGCGATCCCATACCGGTTCGTGCCCGGTGAGAACCGGATCACGGTGCTCGACGACGACTCGCCGGTCGAATCCGACACCACGCCCCCGGTCGTGGCCGCGCATCGTGACCTTCGTGTCGAGCGTGGCGGCAACCAGGCGGCGCGGGTGTTTTACTCGGCGCCTCCGGCGACCGATGCGGTGGACGGCGTGGTCGTGGCCGGTTGCATGCCGGCACCGTTGTCGGTGATGCCCTTGGGGAACACGAAGGTGACGTGCACGGCGGCCGACGCTGCCGGGAACACAGCCGCCACCTCGTTCAAGGTCAGCGTCAAGCGCGTCTCGAACTCGGGAGTGATGTCGCTCCATGGTCGTCGCGATCAGCCGTGTGTCGTTCCTGGACAGGTCGTCATCGTCTCCGCCGAAGGGTTCGCCGCCGGTGCGACCGTCACGATGTTCGTGCAGACCGCCGCGCTCGAGATGGTCGCCCTGCCGACCGCCATTGCCGACCGCAAAGGCCGCGTGCGTCAGTTCATCACGGTTCCCGACACCGAAGCGGGCACCGCCCACATCGTGCTGACCGGCTCTTCGGGCGCGGTGGACCTGATGCGGATGATGCCCGTCCGCGTCGCCGAAGGGCCCACCCACGGGCACCGTCACCACCGCTGGCATCACTTCATCCACGCCTTGTCGTTCCCGACGCCCTCAGGTTGCTGACCGCCACGGAGAGGGGACGACGCAACGAAGATTGCAGGTGGGGGAGGGTTTGTGAGCCGATTCACGTCGCGTAGTAGCGTCGAACGCGATGTCGGACTTCCTGCGCGACTATCTCACCGTCGTCTGGTTCGGTGCGTTGGCCCTGGTGCTGGCCGGAACACTGCTCGGGGTCTCGGCGTTGGTGCGGCCGAGCAAGCCGTCGGCCGAGAAACTGATCGCCTACGAGAGCGGCGTCGACCCCGTCGGTGACGGGTGGTCGCAGAGCCAGGTCCGCTACTACATCTTCGCCCTGCTCTTCGTGGTCTTCGACGTCGAGGCGGTGTTCATCTTCCCATGGGCCACCCAGCTCGAGCGGTACGCCAGCTTCGGTCTCGTGGAGATGGGCATCTTCGTGTTCGTGCTCCTCCTTGGCCTCGTGTACGCATGGCGCAAGGGTGTGCTGCGTTGGGTATGACCGTGCTGGGTTTGGCCGTATGGGTTTCGTAGACAAGGGGCGCATGCCCAAGCCGTTGACGTCGCTGTTCAACCTCGGCCGCTCCTACAGCATGTGGGTCTACCAATGGGGGTTGGCGTGCTGCGCGATCGAGATGGGCGCGGCGTTCGGGTCACCGCGGTACGACGTGATGCGTCTCGGTGTCATCCCGTTGCCGGCAAGTCCGCGGCAGGCCGATCTCGTCGTCGTCTCCGGGACGGTCACCGACAAGATGGCGCCGGCGGTCAAGCGTCTCTACGAGCAGATGCCCGAGCCGAAGTACGTCATCTCGATGGGGTCGTGCGCCAACTGCGGCGGCCCGTACTGGGACAGCTACTCGGTCACGAAGGGTGTCGATCAGATCATCCCCGTCGACGTCTACGTCCCCGGCTGCCCGCCGCGGCCGGAGGCGCTGCTCGAGGGGATCGTCCTGCTGCAGCAGCGGATCAAGAACGAAGACATGGGCGCGCGTTGGCGTGGCGAGGGCACCAAGCCGATGGTCAGCGAGCCGATCGTCGTCGGCGGTGGTCGCATTGAGTGATTCCGGCGTAACCGACACCGAACCCAAAGCGCTGCCCGGCGACGGCTTGCGCGAGGGCATCGTCCAGCGACTGCGCGACGTGCTCGGCGACGACCTCATCGACAGCCTGGTGAAGCCCGGCGACGACCTGTGGGTGAGGGTGCGACCGAGCGCCTGGCGCGCTGCGGGCCGCGCCCTGCGCGACGTGATCGGATGCGAGTACTTCTGCTTCCTCTCGGCGATCGACTGGATGCCGAGTCCCTACGGCCGCGGCGAGGACGATCCCACCGAGCCACCCCCCGCGCGCGACGACACGATTCGCCAGGGCTATGCCGGCGGCGAGACGCGCATGCAGGTGTTCGCCCGAGTCACCAATGTGCGCGACCACTTTGGCGTGACCATCAAGACCGACGTACCCGACGATGATCCGACGATCGACAGCTGGGTCACCGTGTACGCCGGCGCCAACTGGCACGAGCGTGAAGCGCACGAGATGTTCGGCATCAACTTCGCCGGCCACAACGATCTGCGCCACATCTACCTGCCGATGGAGTTCGAAGGTCACCCGATGCGCAAGGACTTCCCGCTGCTGGCCCGCATCGTCAAGCCCTGGCCCGGCATCGTCGACGTCGAGCAGCTGCCAGGTGACGACTCTGAGGAAGAGGAGCCGGCATGACCGACCTCGCCGATCGTCAGAAGCTCAGCTACATCGCCGCCCAGGCCGCTGATGCCCGCCTCAACGTCGAGCTCGAGACGGAGGGCATGACCCTCAACATCGGGCCTCAGCATCCGGCCACGCATGGCACGTTGCGGATCATCGTCCGCCTCGACGGTGAGCAGGTGGTCTGGGCCGAGCCGAGCGCCGGGTACATGCACCGCGGCTACGAGAAGCTGGTCGAGGTACGCACGTACCCGCAGGTCACGACGCTGGTCAACCGGATCGACTGGCTCGGC
>DATBKA010000586.1:0-7907 GCA_036556105.1 Ilumatobacteraceae bacterium
ACAACGCGGCGAGCATCGGCGCCCACAGCGCTACCGCCGACACCATCGTGACCCAGACCGGCGCGTCGGTGGCCGAGTCGTACCCGGCACCGGAGACTACCGCCGAGCCGAGCAGGTTGCCGACGACCCACGACATCAACCACACCGCACCCGCCTGGGCAACCCCGATCCCCGTCTGCGCCGGGTCGACGCGGGTCGGAGCGACGGCGCCGCGCTCGGGGCGAGCACGACTGACACCGGGCATGGCGCGACAGGCTACCGGCGGGCCCGCGACCGAGCCGTGCCGTTCAACCGGCCAATCGCGAGGTGGCCGAGAACAACAGCACTCGCCGGCTGCGGCGATCTTCCAGCCGCCATCCGTTGGGGACCGACAACCTGGAGGTGTGGCGGTCGCAGAGGTCGTAGTCGTGTGGGTCGCGGCTCGGGGTGAGGTCGTCGAGCCAGACGATGGCCCGGCCGTACTGATACGAGAGCGTTGCCGATGCGGGCTGCGCGCACCCTGTCCGCGAACACTGCCGGTTCATTTCGTTCAAGTTACGAGTCACGCGGGCGCCGGTGGTGGATGGGCGACGGTGGGTCGACGGTGGCTCGACGGTGGTCGTCCTGGCGCAAACTGTCACGCATTCGTGCCTGACCAATCCCCGCGATGGGCCGTAGCATGTTCGGCAATGAGCAATCTGCCTCCGCCTCCACCGCCGCCGCCTCAGGGCCGCCCCGGCGGACGTGGCCCCGGAAACGAGGGGCAGGGGCCCGAGCGCGGCCGGCGCCCGGTCGGCAGTGGCTGGCCGCGGTGGGTGATCCCGGTGCTCTTCGCGGTGCTCATGCTCTCGTTCGCCCTCCCCCGCGTCTGGCCGTCCGACAGTGGCGACAAGAAGTCGTTCAGCACGTTCTGGTCGTTGGTCGAAGACGGCCAGGTGAAGAACGTCACCGTCAACAACTCGACGAACAACATCAGCGGCGAGCTCGTCACCGGCGAGAAGTTCACCAGCACCGCGCCGAACAACTTCCCCAACGACGACCAGAGCAAGGTGTTGCAAGAGAAGGGCATCGACTTCGAGGCCAAGACGCCCGGCTCGAACTGGTTGCTCAGCTGGGCCAGCCTGTTGCTGCCGCTGATCTTGTTGATCGGCTTCTTCATGTGGATGCAGCGCCGCGCCGCCGGGCAGATGGGCAACGTGATGTCGATCGGGCGCAGCCGGGCCAAGGCGTACAGCACCGACAAGCCCTCGACGACCTTCTCCGACATCGCCGGCTACGAGGGGGTCAAGCAGGAGATCACCGAAGTCGTCGACTTCCTGCGCATGCCCGAGCGCTTCCGCGAGATCGGGGCGCGCGTGCCCAAGGGCATCCTTCTCGTCGGCCCCCCGGGAACGGGCAAGACCCTCTTCGCTCGCGCTGTCGCCGGCGAAGCCGGTGTCGGTTTCCTCTCGGTCACCGGTAGCGACTTCATGGAGATGTTCGTCGGCGTCGGCGCCAGCCGCGTCCGCGACTTGTTCCAGCAGGCGCGCAAGATGGGCCGGGCGATCATCTTCGTCGACGAAATCGACTCGATCGGCCGCAAGCGTGGCGCCGGCCTCGGTGGCGGCCACGACGAGCGCGAGCAGACCCTCAACCAGATGCTGGCCGAGATGGACGGGTTCGAGACCAGTGAGGGCATCGTCATCCTCGCTGCCACGAACCGTCCCGACATCCTCGATCCGGCCCTGTTGCGACCGGGCCGCTTCGACCGCACGATCATCGTGCCGCTGCCGGAGAACGAGGAGCGTTTGGCGATCCTCAAGGTGCACAGCCGCGACAAGCGCATGGGCCCCGACGTCGACCTCGAGGTGATGTCCAAGGCCACCCCGGGCATGAGCGGCGCCGACCTCGCCAACCTCGTCAACGAAGCGGCGTTGTTCGCCGTTCGCCGCGGCAGCAAGCAGATCGAGCGGATCGACTTCGAGAACGCCCGTGACCGTGTCGTCATGGGCGCACGCCGCGAGAGCCTCGTGCTCACCGGCGAGGAGAAGCGGGCTACGGCCATCCACGAAGGCGGCCACGCCATCCTCACCACCGTGCTCCCCAACGCCGACCCGCTGCACAAGGTGACGATCCTTCCTCGCGGCATGGCGCTCGGCGTCACGTGGAGCCTGCCCGAAGAACGGCACACGTACTCGAAGGAGTACTTCGACGACGTGATCTGCCGGGCGATGGGCGGCCGCGTCGCCGAGAAGATCGTGTTCGGTCATCTCAACTCGGGCGCTGCCAACGACCTCGAGCAGGCCACCAGCATCGCCCGCCGGATGGTTCGCGAGTGGGGTATGAGCGACGCCGTCGGTCCGATGGCCTGGACCGGCCACCAGCAGGTCTTCCTCGGCGAAGACCTGATGACGCAAGGCCGCGAGTACAGCGACGACACCGCCAAGATGATCGACGACGAGATCGCCCGCATCCTGCACGAGCAAGAGACGCGGGCCCACCAACTGCTCACCAAGCACCGCAAGGCATTGGAGATGGTCGCCGAGGCACTGCTCGAGCGGGAGACGATCGAGGGCTCCGAGGTCGCCCGCCTCGTCCACGAAAGTCTCGGCGAGAGCGGCGATTCACCGGATCGCCGCAACGGCGAGCCCGTCCCGGCCGACGACGCCGCCGCCGTCGACCTGAACTAGTGCTTCGACCTCTTTCGTTCGCTCGCTTCGCTCGCTCTCTCCATTCGGTCGAGTAGGAGCATGGAGCGGCCCTTGGCCGCACCCAGCTTGCAGTCGGGCTCACGGAAACCGTGTCGCCCGACGACACGAGGGGGATCGCGGAGCGCCCCCTCGTGGCTCCCCCACAACAACCCAAACGTAAGTGATCAGAGCACTAGCTCGGGTGCCCGCCTCGCACTAGCCGCGGGCTTCCGCCATGGCGGCCCACAGATCGGTCGCCGTCACCGGGCCGACGAAGTTGGCGCGCACGACTCCAGCACGATCGGCGATCACGACGATCGGCACCGCCTCGACGTGGTACTTGCGATGCAGGTCGGCCGCCTCCGGGTACTCGACGTTGACGACGGCGACGTCAGCGGACGCCAGCACGTCCGCCTTGGCGACCACGTCGGCGCAGGTCGAGCACGTGGCCGAAGAGAACACGGCGACCAACCACGGCGCATCACCGCCAGTGAAGTCACCGCGGTCGATCTGCGCCGGTGCGGTGTAGGCGGGTTGGGTCGGTGCGTCGACCGGGCGCCGACGGCGCAGCACGACGCCGATGGTGACGGCGGCCACCAACACTGCAACCGCGGTGACGATTTGGGTCACGCGGTCATCCCGGGAGAGCGAACGACCCCGACCGCCCGCGCAGGTTCGGATTGCGCGGCAGCAGGCGTTCGACGAAGACGCGTTGAGTCGACTCGACGACGAGTGGATGGCCGAGCGCCGTCGGATCACTGACACCGATGGTGATCACGCCGCTGGCCGGGAGCACGATCGCCTCCATGCCCGGGACGGGCACTTCTCCGCCCGCACCGAGGGTCTTCACCGTGACGTTCGCTTCGGTTCCGGTGGCGTTGAGGACCACGAGGATGTTGTCGACGGCGAGGTCGGTGCCGATCGCCATGCTCCACCGTGTCGAGGCGAACGTCGGCGGCGCCCCCATCACCACGGTGGTCGCCACCGTGTCGCCCGTCTGGCGAGTGATGGCCCGCTCGACGACGATCGATGCCGCGGTCTCGGTCGAAAAGACCGCCGCATGCCGCCCGGCGGGCACACCGACGTCGGCGGAGATTACCGAGACGACCTTGCCGGCGGCCACCGTGATCGGCTCGGGGTTGACAAAGCCACTGGACGGGTCGATGCCGAGGTAGGCCACGTTGACCACGGCTTCGGTGGCCGAACCGTTGTAGATGCTGAAGCGTTCGATGACCTGCCCGGGCACGACCTCGCCGTCGGCGAAGTAGAACTGATCACCGAGGGAGGGCGCGCCGAGCGTCATCGTGAAACCGGCGCGGCCGACCGAGGCGAGGTACTCCTGAGCACGGCCGACCACGACACGGCCGCGGCTGCTGCTGACAGTGATGGCCAGGTTCAACTCGCGCTTGGCGAGCAGGTCCTGACTGATGACCAGCACGGAGTGCGCCCGGACGAGCAAGCCTTGCAGGATCGCCGGCCGGCGGCTCTCGGTCGCCGTCGACTCGCTGATGTTGATGATCGCATCGGACGGGAAGGGGTTGGTGACGACCAACTGCTCGCGGCTGCCCTCGACGGTGTATCCGTCGGCGAAGTACCACTGCGACGACGTCGAGTTGGAGCACGGAGACACGGCACTGCCCGACGCCGTGTCGGCACGCTGCTCGACGAACCCTCCGCCGCCATAGATCTCGACCATCGCCGACAGGAAGACCCCGTGCGGCTGGATCTTGGGGAGGTCGAACGACGTCGTGCTCCGCGCCGCTACCTCGAACGAGGTTCCCGCCGCGGCGACATCAGGCGCATCGGTGAACACGCTGATCTTGCCGGTCAGCACGCCTTCGCCGGGATTGACGACGACGACGGCGCCGCCGACCTGAGTTGACCCGGTCGGGACGCCCGCACAGAACCAAGCCGACGTGACAAAGCTCCCCTTGGGCACGAACGGCAACGTCGGTTCGCCGAGATGGGAGAACTCGGCGGCGGCGCCGTGCACCGGACGAGAACGCTGGAGGTAGACGACCCCGACCATCGTGGCAAGTACGAGAAGGGCGACGACGAGGCGGCGCAAGGCGATCATTCGACACCCGCCTCCGCTTCGAGCGGCTCGTCCTCGTTGTCGATCTCGGGCTCGTCGAGTGGCGGCTCGACCGGCAACGCCACCGGCGCGTCGATCGACATCAACGGTGCGTCCGCGACACGGCGAGTTCTCCTCCATCTCCGGTTGACGATCCACGCCGTGTCGAACCTGCTGACACCGAGGATCAACAGCAACCACAACACGAGTTGGCCGATCAGCATCAGCGAACGCGACGTGTCCGTCTTGTATGTCAGCGCCGCCGAGCCAGCGGAGGACACGTCGTAGCCGGTCGTCGCACCGAACGCGGGACGCGGCGCGAGTGTCTCGCCGTCGATCTTGAGCGACCACCGGGAGTCGACGCCCGTGGCGACGGTGACGGCGCCCGGCGCTGCGGCGAAGCGCGCTGTGCCGTTGTCGGAGGACCCGACGGCGACGGGCGTGGCCAGGTCGTGCAGCTCGAGGCGAGCCAGGGAATCGACGCCGGCCTGGCGCGTTGCGTCGGCATCGGCAGCGCTGAACTGCGCACGGCTCGGGATCCACGCCGTGTTCTCGTAGACCACGAAGTTCAGCGGCCTGGTGAGCGGCGCGGCAAAGTCGAGTTGGTCGTCGAGCGCGTCGATCAGGCCTGCCGGCGTGGGCAGCGGCTTGTCGACGGTGCTGATCGCGCCGTCGGCGATCGGCACGACGATGTAGCGGACCGCGTACGGAGCCAGCAGCCGCCCGCCGCGCAGCGTCGACTCGGTGGCCAGCTGGCGCACGATCTCACCAACCGCCGCCTCGCTCTTCGACGGTCGCCCGGGCCACGCCTCGTACGCGGTCAACGGCCCGTCGTCGGTGATGGCATAACCGATGCCCGGCTCCAGCGTCCACGCCGGGACAGGCATCACCCGCGGATCGCCGATCCACAAGATTCGGTAGTCGCCTTCTGGCGGGTCCTCCGAGAACTGGCCGAGCAGCGACGTGAGCGTGAGGGTAGGCGCGTGCCATCGGCCGGAGCTGACCGCGGCGATGCCGGGCAACACGCCGAGCGCCACCGCTGCCGCGCTGAGCAGGCCGAGCGGTTGTCGCCAGCCGAACGATCCACCGAGCACGTCGTCCTGGAAGGCGGCGGCGATGCACGCTGCGGCGAGCGCCAGCCCGACCGCGACCGGGGCGAGCAGCACGCCGGGCTCAGGGAGGCGCACGGTCAAGCCGCGGTCGTCGAGCACGGCCAGCCAGCCGAAGGCGACGACGAGGCCTGCGGCGCGGATCGACCAGCTCAACCGCCAGCTCCGGGCGACGAGCGGACCAACGAGCACTGGCAGGTACAAGGCGAAGGCGAGCACGCCGAACTGGCCGTTGCCCAACCCGAAGCGGGCCAGGCGCCCGACGCCGACGCCGCGGGACCCGACAGCGCCGGCCGTCGAACCGACTGGGGTCGGCGACGGGTTGCCGGCGATCAGATCCCATCCACCGTGGCCGAACAGCGACGACGACCACGGCAGGTTGGCGACGAACGCCAACGCCGCGGCCGACGCGGCGACGACCACCAGGATCGACGCCGAACGCCACGAGCCGCCGGCCAGCGCCGTGCTCAGTGCCAGCACCACACCCATGGCCACCACGAGCAGGGCGAACGACGGCACGAAGGCGAACACGACCGCCGTCAGCAGCGCCAGCTGACACAGCATCCGCAGCCGAGCGCGCAGTGCGAGCGGCACGTAGCCGTCGGCACGGCGCACGTCGCCGGCATCGAACGACTCGATCCCAGCACTGCGACGCAGGAGGTGAACGACCCATGGCGCCGCGGCGTAGCACGCCAACGCGCCCCACCGCCCGATCGACAACAGCTGCGACGGGAGCGGTACGGCGGCATAGACGACGAGGGCGGCGATCCTCGCCCGCGCCGTCGGGAACAGCCCTGCCAGCCGCCAGATGCCGAGATAGCCGGCGAACAGCAGACCGAGCACGCCGACCGTGTGCAGCAGCCCCATGTGGAACAAGGTCAGCGCGCTGGCGATGGCCGTGAGGGCGACGCCCGTCGGAACCGGCGTCGTCGCGCCGAGGCCATGCCCCCACCAGCCCGACCGGTAGTCACTCAACATGGCTCGCGGACTGACAGGCAGGCGCAAGAACTCGCCGAATCCGGGGATGCCGCCGAGCAGCTTGCGGCTTCCGAACAGAGCGACGGCGAGCACGCACACCCAGGCCAGCATCGGAGCGGATCCGGCGGTCTGGCGCCAGCGCCGTTCGATTGAGCTCTCCCCTCGCGCCGGGCGCATGTCGCGGCTGCGCAGGTAGGCGGCGAGCCGCGCCGAACCGCGCAGTTGCAGACCGGCGATCTCTCCGTCGGGCACCGTGCGCAGCCGGCGCACTTCGCGGCGCCGGACGACGATGCTCGGCGTGCGCGGGATCAGTCCGAAGATCGCCCGTACCGAGGCCCAGGCCTGGCGGGGCTTGCCGGACAGCACCCCGACGATCATTTCGAAGAGGGTGACGAGCACCATCTGCACCGACAACAGCAACAAGCGGCGGATCCCCGTGAGGGTGGCCACGGAACGCATGCGGTGCCGGGCCTGCAGCAGCGTCCCGCGCAAGTCGGGGCGCCGTTCCGACAGCGCCTCGCGATGGCGGGCGCGCGCCGCCGGAACGACGACGACGCGTGCGCCGCCGAGGTGCGCACGCCAACACAGGTCGACGTCGTCGCCGTAGAAGTCGATCGCCGGGTCGAAGCCGGAGATGGCCCGGAACAGATCGGCGCGCACCAGCAGGCAGGCCGAGGGCAGGGCGAACACGTCGCGGACGGCGTCGTGTTGCTCTTGGTCGACTTCGCCTTCCTCGACGAAGGAGTCGATCTCCCCGAAGCGATCGACTCCGAGCCCGACGTGTTGGAGCACGCCTGGGTCGTCCCACAGCACCAGCTTGGGGCCGACGATGCCGGCGTTCGATCGATACAGCTCCTCGACCAGCAGGCGGATCGCCTCCGGGTCGAGGGCGACGTCGTCGTGGAGGAAGCAGAAGAAGCCGTTGTCACCCTGGACGAGGTGCAGCACCTCGTTGGCCACGGCCCCGTATCCAGTCGCCTTGCCGACGGCACGGACGAACGCATTGGGCACGCGCTGGCGCACCCGCTCGGGGATGTCGCCTGGCTCGCCGACGACCAAGAACAGGCTCTTCAGGTTGGCGTAGTCCTGCTCGGCGAG
>DATBKA010000587.1:0-5456 GCA_036556105.1 Ilumatobacteraceae bacterium
ATCAACGGCAAGTCGTTCCCCGACACCGATGTGATCGAGGTTCGCGCTGACGACGACGTGTTGCTGCGGTACGTGAACGCGGGCGTCACCGACAAGGCGATGGGCACGCTTGGTCTGCGCCAATCGCTGCTCGGTCGCAACGCATCGGCCTACACCGATCCCCAGACGGTCATCTCGCCGTTGATCGGTCCGGGCGAGACCGCCGATGTTGCCGTGAAGATCCCGTCCACCGCGCCACTCGGTCACTTCTATTCGATCATCGACTCCGGCCGGCAGATGAACAACGGCACCGGCACTGGCTTCGGTGGAGCATTGACGTTCCTCAACGTCCGCGACGGGACCGTGGTTCCGATCGCCCCGCTGGCAGTTGAAGAAACGCCGACGGGCGACACCACCCCTGCAGAGCAGGGCATCGCCGGCGCAGGCGACGCTCCCGGCAACGCCCCCACGGGTGACACGACGCCACCGACCGGTGACACCACGCCCCCGGCCGGCGCAGGAGACACGCCGACGGGCATTGGTGGCTGATGCTCGCATATGACCTCCCAGGCGTGGACGAAGACGGGGTCCCGCCTGAGAAACCGAAGGGCGGGTCGCCTCGTGCGGCCCGATCCTTCGTTCGCTGGGCCTTGGCGCTCCTCGGGCTCGTCGCGGTGTTCGCCGGCGTGCTCTTGGTTCGCAACTGGCGAGCGGAATCCCGCTCGACACCGAGCACGGTGTCGGCCGCGCCGGTCATGCCGAGCAGCGCGCAGATCGAGTCGAAGTATGGCGTGCGTTTCCTCGGCGTCGACATCACCTCGGCTGGCGGGATGATCCAGGTCCGCTATCAAGTGCTCGACAGTGCCAAGACCGAGGCGATCCACACCGCCGAGGCCACTCCCCACGTGATCGCCGCCGATGGCACCGACTTCAACCTTCCGGGGATGCCGGGCCACTCGCACATCGGGCCGGTCAAGAAGGCGGGCACGAACGATTATGTGTTGCTGGCCAATGCGCGTGGTGCCCTCAAGCCGGGGGCGATCGTGACGATCAAGATCGGCGAGCTCGAACTGGGCAACGTTCCTGTGAGTTGACCGCGGCGTCGACGTCCGAGATCCTGATGTTCCCCGTGCGACGGCAACGGTCGCTCTCCGTTCCGCCACGTCGAGATCAGTGGTCGAGGACACCGTCGCGTGCATCACTGGTCCTAGAATCACGGTGTCATGCGGCACCCCTTGGCAGCGGTTCTCCAGTGGACTCGACACCTCCGGGAACACGTGCCATGACGCGGCTCTTGGTCATCGAAGACGAACCGAGATTGGCCAGCTTCGTGACCCGGGCCCTGCAGTCCGCAGGCTACGGGGTCGATGTGGCCGATGACGGACGTTCCGGCCTGACGATGGCCCTCACAGGCAGCTATGCAGTGGTGATCCTCGACCTGACGTTGCCTTCGCTTTCCGGCGAGGGGGTGCTCCAGGAACTGCTCGCAGAACAGCCGGGCCAGCAGGTGTTGATCCTGTCGGCACGTAGCGACGTCAGCGACCGTGTGCGATTCCTCGAGCTCGGTGCCGCGGACTATGTCACGAAACCATTTGTCATCTCCGAGCTCATCGCTCGTGTCGGAGCTCGGGTCCGCGAGATCGGCGCGGCCGCGGAACGCGTCGAGCGGGAGGGCATCCGTGTCGACACTGATGACAGAAGCGTCGACACCGGCAACGGTCCAATTCGTCTGACCAACCGCGAGTATCGATTGCTGCGACACCTCAAAGATCGTCCCGGCAAGGCAGTCAGCCGCCAGGAGCTGCTCGCCGACGTATGGGGGATGTGGTTCGATCCCGGCACGAATGTGGTCGAGGTGACCATCGGCCGTATCCGCCACAAGCTCGGGCCGGAGATCATCGAGACCGTCCGTGGCGTGGGCTACCGCATCTCTTCCTAGACGGCTGCCCATGGTCGCGGCGGTGCTTGCCGCGCTCGGCATGGCGTTGGCAGTCCTTTGGCAACGCCCACGTGCCGAACTGGTCCTCTTCCACGCCGTGTGGATCGCCTTGGCGCTTGTCGCGATGCGCGTTTCGTTCGATCGACCGCGAGTGTTGGTCTGGATGTGCCTACTCGTCGGTGCCATGGCCGTCGTCACCGAGATCGACGATCTGCGCACTCATCACGCGAGCGTGGAGACACTCGTCGAGCTACTGCTCGATCTCCCGGCATTCGTCGCGGTCATCCTCCTCGCTCGTCGTCAAGCTCGGCTCTTGGAAGCAGAGCACGAGAACGCTGTCTTGGAGCAATATCGATACGAGCGTCAGCGGGAGTTCTTTGCCAATGCGGCGCACGCACTGCGTACACCGATCACGATCGCTCGCGGCCACACTGAACTGGCGTTGCAGAACAGCGTCGATCCCGCGGTGCAGGCGGACTTGACGGTGGCGCTGGACGAGCTCGACCGACTGACGCGCGCCGCCGCGCGGAGCCTCCGATTGTCAGCGGTCGGTGAGATTGATCGGCACAGCTTTCAGTCAGTCGACACCTCCGCTCTCGTGCTCGCAACCGTCGAACGGTGGAAGCCCACCGCGCCGCGCGATTGGTCATCGCAGACACCGAGGGAGCGTGTGGCGGTGCTCGGTGACTCGGAGCAGCTGATCGAGGCGTTGGACGCAATGATCGAGAACGCGGTGCTGGCAACCCGAGCTGGCGACTCCATCGTCGTGCGCTCCGAGGTGAGTGCTGACGACGTTGTGTTGTCGGTCATCGATGACGGATGTGGGATCGACGGCATCGACCCGGCGCAACTCTTCGAGCCGTACGAACAAGGCCCACGGCATGTGGCGCGCTCGTCGGGTGGCACCGGATTGGGGCTGGCGGTCGTGCGGGCTGTCGCTGTGGCCCACGGCGGCCGGGCGACGATCGAGAGCACAGCCGGTGAGGGCACCACGGTGCGGATCATCCTGCCGAAGAGCATGGATCGCGACGACGCCTCGTCCGGCTAAATGACAGAAATCCTGACGAATAGATAACAAATCTGTCACCCAAGGTGGACGTTCGAGTCTTGATATTGACACACTTCGCGGTTGCGCCAGCACGCAAAGAGCACCCTGGGTCGGTTGCTCCAAAGATAATTGAGCGGCGGCCGAGCCAGTCATCGACACCGCTCCGATCTTCACTTTTGGTCGCCTGACCAGGGCGTCGACTCATCGAGCGAATGCCCCGTTGACGACGCGCACGGTCCATTTGGAGGACATCAGGCGAGGCGCGTAGGTCGTTTTGTTCATTGCCAGGGTCCTAAGCCCTGTTTATAGTCCCGGTCACTTTCTGTAGCGGACGGTTGCAGAGAGATGAGGACGGAAAGGGACGGGACGTGGGACACAGCTGCGACGACGGCGTTCTTTCGCCATGCCCTGACCCAACCACCAGTCGGTTACTCGGCCGGCGACGGAGCCTTGGGACCAACCAGGCACGACGAGAGCGGGGATGGATGATGTTGCGAAACTGGCGGAAGATTCTGGGCGCCACGGCAGCGGTCCTGGGCATGACAGTGCCCATCATGACCGTCGCGACCGTGCACGTGCAGGCCGCAGGCGGCCAAAGCGATTGCGATCCTCCCGGCCCGGGAGCGATCGCTACCACCGCGTTGGGCAGCCTGTGCGTGGAGAGCTCGAGCGATGGATCGTCGACGGACCCGTTCGACACGGGCATCCTCAAGGGCGACCGCATCGACGAGTTCCAGTGGCTCGTCAACCTCGACGACACGGGTAACGGGGCCTTGAACGACACGAACGTCGCCGACTGCTTGCCGGCGCGCGCCAAGCCGACGCCGGAGCAGATCGCCACGAACCCGTATCTCGCTCAGTACGCGATGGCCGGTGCGGGCGATCTCGAAGAGTGCCAGTGGCCTTCGGTGCGCGCCGTTCCCGGCCACGCCGATGTGATCGCCAACGGCAACGAGGACGACGTCAGCGCACTCGAGAACCTCGAGGACGGCAAGTACCTCATCTCCGTCACCTCGCCGGGCTTCAAGATCGACGGCATTCACTTCGAGGTCGTCGGCGGCGTCGTCGCCTCGGTCAACGAGGAAGCCGGCAAGCCGTTCATCGTCCGCATGAACCCGCTGCCGAAGAAGACACTGACGATCCGCGTCCACGTCTTCAACGACAACGCCTCGACGAACGGCCAGTGGGACGGCCAGACCGAAACGCTGCTGACCTGTGACCTCGCCACTGAACAACAGCTCGAGGACAACTGCGGTGGGTCCGCCGACCCGCTGCTCGTGGCCGACCCGTCCACCGACATGTCGGGCTTCTCCGTCGCCGTCTCCGACGTGCTCGACACGACGACCACCGACGTGTTCGGCAACCCGGTGTGCACCCAGTACGTGACCGACGGCGACGGCAACGTCGTCCTCGACGAAGGTGGCGGCCCGACCCCCGTCGTGTTCCCCGACGGCGGGGCGACTGGTGGCGCGTTTGCCGGCACCGAGTCGACCTGCCTCTCCGACCACTACGGCGACATCGTCATCCCGAACATGGGCCCGAACCGCTACGCGATCACCGTCGTTCCACCGGACCCGCGCACTCACGACGACGACGTCTGGATCCGCACCACCTCGCTCGAGGGCGGCCACGACTGGGACTCGTGGAACATCGAAGGTGACCTCGGCTACGACACCGAAGTGGTGGTCGGCGGCGAGCGCACGCCTCCGGTGATCGCCGGCTTCGTCAAGCTCACCAACAGCGACAAGGAATGGGATGCCGCCGAACTCGCGGCTATCTCCAACCCAGCGTTGGAAGCGGCGTACTACGACGCCTCGGGCGGCTTCACCGGTGGCCCGGCGGGCCACGGCTCGCTCCAGGGCAGGATCATGGTCGGTCGTGCCTACATCGGGTCCGGCGGCGGCGACGTGCTGGGCACGCCGGCCGCTCCGTACGACGGGCTCAACCTGGCCAACGCCAAGTCCGACGGTCCCGTCGAAGACGGCATCGTGTCGATCAGCTGCATCGCCACCTGCAACGCGCCCACCGACACTGCGGTGTGGACGGGCCGGGCGCGCGCCGACGGCACGTTCAACGTCACAGGACTGCAGACCGGCGACTACGTGGTCAGCTTTTGGGACGAGACGCAGAGCTACATCCTCGTGCCCGCACAGTTCTCGGTGAACGGCGACCAGACCGCCACGACGTCACCGCTGATCATCACCTCGGCAACGGCGACAAGCTCGATCTTGGTCCCCAAGATCATCACGTTCGCCAGCCCGCACGGTCTCAGTGTCGGGCAGACGATCACACTCAACAACAACGGCGTCGCCGCAAACAGCCGCTGGAACGGTTCGTTCACCGTGATCAGCGTTCCCAGTACGACATCGGTTCGCGTCCTGCGCGTCTCCCTCCTACAGCCGATCACCAACGCGGTGGCGCCGATGCCGACCACGACCGCGACCACCAGCACCTTCACCGACCCGGCGCCGACCGACGTCGGCGAAGTGC
>DATBKA010000588.1:0-3843 GCA_036556105.1 Ilumatobacteraceae bacterium
GCAGGCCGAGCTCGGCGGGCAGATCGCCTCGCTGCGCGAACGAGTCACCCAGCTCAGTGAGCACCCTGCGGTCGTCGCCGACGACGTCGGACCGGCGAACAACGAGCTGCAGTCACAGATCAGCCAGCTCGCAGAGCGGATGAGCGTCAACGACAACGAGGCCCGCGCCGTCCGCGAGCACATGGCGTTGCTGGATCAGCGACTCACCAACGTCAGCACCGAACTGGCCAACCAGATCAGCGAGCTCGGCCGCGACATCGACGGCCTCGGTCAACGCCTGCCGGAGGTCGTCGACGGCGTCGTCAGCGACGAGGTCATCGACGCACTGCGCGGCGGCCAGGTCAAGCTGGCCAACGAGCAAGCTCGCTACGAGATCGCCTTCCGCGAGGATCTCGCCGCCCTCGCCGAACAACTGCGTCGCGGCACGAGCTGACCCGCCTGGGCGCGACCCGGCTAGCCCGACTGGCTGAGGATGTCGAGCGCGTCCTGCACCAACGCCCGCGCCTGGTTGACCTTCGCCTGATAGGTGGCGAGGTCGTGCGCCTCGAGGGCGGCGTCGGCTTCGGCGAACAACGACTCCGCTTCGTCGAGCATCTGCGCGGGCGTCTGGTCGGTCGTCGGCGGCGGTTCCGTGGTGCCGTCGTCTGGAGGTGGCGGGTTGCCGACAACGTCACCGATGTCGACGTCGAATCCGGACAGCAGCCGCGACAACGCGGCCCCCAACGAGCTCCCGTACGCGGCGTCGTTGGCCTGTGAGACGAGGACGAGCTCGATCGTCGGTTGCGACTCTCGCGAGTTGGAAACGGTCGGTTGGACGTAGACGGGGCGAATCCACAGCAGGCCACCGGCGACCGGCACCATCTGCAGATCGCCGAACACCACGTCAGTACCTTCGATGTTGAGCAGGCTGATCTGTTGCGACACCGAGGCCTCGGTGTTCATCGTGTTCGATACGGTGAACGGTCCGTCGGTCGGCGAAGTCACCTCGTAGGCGACGAGCTTGCCGTAGTCCTGCGGGTCGCTGCTCGCAGTCATGAACGCCTGCAAGTTGCGTTTGCTGTCGTCGGGCGAGAACGGTGTGAACGGTCTCAGCAACTTGAACGACGCCTCCGTCTCCCCTGGTGAGCGCAACACCGAGTAGTACGGCACGAAACGCTCAGCGCTCGACTCGGTCGCGAGATCCTGTGCGGCGTTCGAATCGCTGGCAACGCTGTTGCTCGTCGACGTCGACGCGCCACCGGCCTTGGGCCGACCGATCGGAGCCTGGGCGACGGACCACGCGCCAGTGCGACCGAAGAAGTCCTTCGGCTCCAGCCGGTACTTCGAGTACGCCGAGGTCTGCACCCGGAACAGCTCCTCCGGGTACCGCAGGTGGTCGACCAGCCCCTTGGGCATCTGCGCCGCGCTCTTGAACAGCCCGGGGAACGCCGACACCCACACCTGGGTGATCGGATCCTTGGGATCGACCACGTAGAACTCGACGATCCCCGTGTACGCGTCGACGACCGCCTTGATGCTGTTGCGCACGTAGTTGAACGGGTGGTCCAGCCCACTGCCGGGGTTGAGCTGGCTGCGGTCGCCACTCTCACCGTAGGGGTAGCGATCGGACGTGGTGTACGCGTCGATCACCCACAGCACACGACCGTCGAGCGCCACTGGATATGGGTCGTTGTCGAACGACAGGAACGGGGCGAGCTTCCTCGCCCGATCCTCGACGCGCCGGATCGACAGCAGGCGCGAATCGTCGTCGACGGCCCCGGAGCCGAGCAGGTTGTAGTCGAGGTAGCTCAGCGCGAAGGCCATCCGCTTGAACGTCGAATCGAGCTTGATCCCGCCGTTGCCCGAGTACGGGCCCGGGTCGGGATAACCGGGGCACGGCTCTTCGCTGACCCCGGTGTCGACGATGGCGTAGCCGGAGACCTCGTCGCTGAAGTACAGCTCCGGGCGATCGAGCTGCACCTCTTGGTACACGGGACGACGATCGCGGATCTGGCCCGCGGGGGCGCGGACGATGCCGCAGCCGTGCGTGTTGATGAGGTGCTTGCCTTGCCACGACTTGTTGGCGACGTTGGACAGGTCGAGCTCGCGCGCGGCGATGTTGACCTGTTGTTCCCGACCGTCAATGACATAGCGATCGGGATCGAGGTCGTTGATCGTCAAGCCCGCCTTCTGGCTCTGGTCGGTGCGGAAGCGTCCGACCATCGCCTCCGGCTTGAGCAGGCGCACGTTCGTCAACGGCGCGATGTCGCTGGTCAACGCCTGGGCAGTGATCTCGTTGAACGAGACCTGCCGTCGCTCGACGGCGTCGATCCCGAGCGCGTGCTTCGTGGCGGTGATGTTGCGTTCGATGTACGGCGCTTCCTTGTCACGCTGGTTCGGCTTCACCACGAGCGCCTGGATCGCCGCCGGATAGATGATCCCACCCACCAGAGCGATGATCGCCCACAACGCAGACGCCACGACGGGGAGTCGCCACGAGTTGGTGCGCAACGTCGACAGGAACAACCCGGCGACGAGCAGCGCGATCAACATCAACAACACCACCGCCGGAAGTTGGGCGTGGGCCGCCGAGTACAGCAGACCGCGCACGAAGCCACGCGAGTCGTTGGTGAGCTCGTAGCGCTTCAGCCAGTAGTCGCCGGCCTTCACAACGGCGAGCACGGCGAGCAGCACGGCGACGTGCGCCTTGGTGGCCCGTCGGACCTTCGGCCGCGGTGGCTGGATGATGATGCCCCCGCTCAACACGTGGGTGGCGACGACGAGCAGCGTGACGAACACCAGGGCAGCGAACAACCAGTCGAGCACGAAGGCGATGAACGGCAGACGGAACATGTAGAAGCCGACGTCGTGGTGGAACTGGGCGTCGACGATGTTGAACCGCTGCTGGTTCTGGAACATCAGCCAGTCCTGCCAGTGGCCGACAGCCGGAGCGGCGAACAACAACCCAGCGATCACGGCAACGGCGATGCGCACGAACCGCAACCGGTGGCCGAAGAACTCGTGGAACCGCTCGACCACCGGATGCGTGTTGGCCGAGAACGCCGAGGGGGCGAGGCGATCGGCGATCACCAGGTTGAGCACGGCGATGGCGACGAACACACCACCGAACATGAAGAACAGCAGCAACTTGGCGCGCAGCACCGTCGAGAACACGCCGGCACGCCCGACGGAGTCGAACCACAGGTAGTCGGTGTAGAAGCCGGCGAAGAAGCGGCCGAACAGCAACAGCCCGACGAGGAGCACCGCCAGGGCGATGAGGATGATGCGGCCTTTGTCGGAGAACCGGCGGGGCCTCGCCGACTGACTACGGGGCGGTAGATCGGAGGGGTTCCGCACGCGGGGGAGGTTAGCGGGGAGCTAACGCAAGCATGCAGCGGCAACCCTCGTGTGCAGGCGCGCTGTCGTGCCCGGTGGGGAACTGCTGCCCTGCCGGCACTTCGCCGGCGAGCGCGTTGTCTTCCGCGTCTGGACACGGCGGCCCATGCGGATCGACCATCCAGCACAGCGGCGTGCCCGGAGCGACCGCCGACAACGCGCCGCGCCCGAACGCAGCGCGGGCGATGTCGTCGAGATGTTCGTCGATGCGCTGCGTCTTCCATTCGCGGTAGATGCCGCGCACCATCGTCGACAGTTCCGAGTTGTCGTCATCGGCCTCGCTGATCGCCCGCTCCAGCCGCTCGCGCAACGGGACGACGATCTTCGAAGTCAACGCCTCGACCGCGGACTTGGTCGCGCCGGAGCGATGGATGTCGGCCTTGTGCTCCTTGGCGGTGCCGCCGTCGATGCTGGCGGCGCCGACCAGTGCGGCCTTCTCCAACTCCGACTCGATCGATGACGCATAGC
>DATBKA010000589.1:0-8184 GCA_036556105.1 Ilumatobacteraceae bacterium
CATCGCCGGTGGTCTCCCTCGCGTCGTCGAGCTGTTCGAGGCGCGCACGCCGCGTGGCTCGGCCCGCCTGGCTCGCGCCAGTGGTGTCGTGCGCATCGGCGAGGACGAAGGCAAGGGCATCCCGGTCACCGTCATCGACGACCAGGGTGAGGAGCATTCGGTCGTGCTGCCATCCGGTAGCCGGGCGATCGTCACCGACGGCCAGGAGATCAAGGCCGGCGACCCGATCACCGACGGTCCCTTCGACCCGAAGGAGATCATGGAGATCAAGGGCATCCGCGAGACCCAGACCTACCTCGTCGAGGAAGTGCAGAAGGTCTATCGCGACCAGGGTGTGTCGATCAGCGACAAGCACATCGAGCTGATCGTCCGTCAGATGACCCGCCGCATCGGCGTGCAGGAGCCAGGCGACACGTCGTTCCTGCCCGGCGAGCGCGCCGACGCCAAGGTGTTCCGCGACACCAACCGGCGGATGGTCGAGGAAGGCAAGAAGCCGGCCGAAGGCCGTCCCGAGCTGATGGGCATCACCAAGGCCTCGCTGGCCACGGAATCCTGGCTGTCGGCAGCGTCCTTCCAGGAGACAACTCGCGTGCTCACCGAAGCGGCGATCGACGGCAAGGGCGACAACCTGATCGGCCTCAAGGAGAACATCATCATCGGCAAGCTGATCCCGGCCGGGTCGGGGATGATGCGCTACCGCGAGTTCGACGTGAAGGCTCCCGAGTACCAGCCGATGGCGTACTTCTCCAGCGACGTCGACGACGATCCGGCGGCGTGGCTGAGCAACATCCACGGCACGTACTCCACCGACGCCGTTGGCGGCGACGCCGCCGAAGGCTGATTTGCCCATCTCGTTGGCCATGTTGCCGCCGCCAGGCGGCGCCCATAACATTGCAGGGTCCTGCGTCGGGTCACCGACGCGCCCCTGTTCGCAAAGGTAGACGCGTGCCCACCATCCAACAGCTCGTCCGGCAAGGTCGCAGCACCAAGTTCTCCAAGACCAAGACGCCGGCGCTGAAGGGTTCGCCGCAACGTCGCGGCGTCTGCACCAGGGTGTACACCAACACTCCGAAGAAGCCGAACTCGGCGATGCGCAAGGTCGCTCGCGTCCGCCTCACCAGCGGCGTCGAAGTCACGGCCTACATTCCCGGCGAGGGGCACAACCTGCAAGAGCACTCGATCGTGCTGGTTCGGGGTGGTCGCGTTCGCGACCTGCCGGGCGTTCGCTACAAGATCATCCGCGGCGCGCTCGACGCCGCCGGCGTGAAGAACCGCAAGCAAGCGCGCAGCCGTTACGGCGCCAAGGCCGCGAAGTAAAGGACCGCCGACTCATGCCTCGTAAAGGTCCCGCCCAGCGTCGCGATCTCACTCCCGATCCGATCTACCGCTCGCTCCTCGTCGCCCAGATCGTCAACAAGGTGATGCTGCACGGCAAGCGTTCACTCGCCGAGAAGATCGTCTACGACGCCTTGAAGATCGTCGAGGAAAAGAGCGGTGCCGAGCCGATCGCCACGCTGAAGCGAGCGATCGACAACATCAAGCCGCCGCTCGAGGTCAAGAGCCGCCGCGTCGGTGGGGCGACGTACCAGGTGCCGATGGAGGTCCGTCCGCGACGGGCATCGACCCTGGCGATCCGGTGGCTGGTCGACTTCAGCCGCGCCCGTCGTGAGAAGACGATGGCGGAGTGCCTCGCCGGCGAGCTGCTCGACGCGGCAAACGGTCTCGGGGCGTCGATCAAGCGTCGCGACGACATGCAGAAGATGGCCGAGAGCAACAAGGCGTTCGCCCACTACCGTTGGTGAGAGTACCTATGGCATTTCCCAAGGATGCCGTGTTCAAGCTGGTGACGACGTTCCATCGCGTCGTGTTCGACCTGTCCAAGGGCAGGATCGCCGGGAAGGGCATGGGCATGCCGGTGCTCAAGCTGACGACGACCGGGCGCAAGTCCGGGCACCGCCGCTCGACGATGCTGACCAGCCCGCTCCTCGAAGGTGACAACGTCATCCTCGTCGCCTCGTTCGGGGGTGACGACCGCAACCCAGCGTGGTTCGGCAACATCGTCGCCAACCCCGACGTCGAGATCATGATGAGCGGCTCGACCCGCAAGATGCGCGCCCGTGTTGCCGAAGGGACCGAACGCACCCGCCTGTGGGAAGAGCTGACGGCCAAGCACGCCAACTACGCCGGCTATCAGCGCAAGACGCAGCGCCAGATCCCGGTCGTCGTGCTCGAACCCCGTGCCTGAGCGACGTCAGAGCTGTCGCATCGTCCCGTAGCCGTTGCCGCGGACACGGATGTCGAACTGCCGCTGTTCCCAGTGCATGCCGCAGTAGGTCATCGTCATCTGGATCTGGCCGGACAGCTCCGCCGAGTTGCCCATCGGCACCGCGTCACCGAAGTTGCCGGTGACCGTGAAGTTGGTGCCGGCACTCGAGTAGTCGAGCACCGCCCAGAGGTAGGCGTCGTGTAGGTACAACCCAGGATGGGCCGACGACGTGCCGCCGTACTGCCAGATCACGCCGAGGCGCAGGCTGCAGCCACTGGACATGCCGAACCACTCGCGGGCCTTGTTGGTGAAGTTGACGGAGTACTGCAGCGAGCCCTCCTGGGCGTTGCTCCAGTCGAGCCCGCCGGGCTGTACGCCCTGCGGGCAGGCGAAGGCACGCTGGCCCATCGCCTGGCTCTGTCCACTGCTGAAGAGGGTGACGACGTCCTTGACGGCGTTCCAGACTTCTCCGATGTCGCCCACGTCAGTTTCCTTCCTCTGGGGTGGCTTCTCCGCCTCCGGCCTGTCCACCCGTGGCCTGTGAGTCGTCCATGGTCTCGGCCTGCTCGGCGTAGCTGGTGTCGTCGGCTGCGCCGTCGTAGTCGGGCTCGAAGTACGGCTTCTTCCGTTCGTCGAGCTGGTTCTCGTCGCCGGGCTCGGTGCCGGTGTCGTTGATCGGCTGCAACTCCTCGGCCGTCACCTCGCTGGTGCTGTCACTCGGGGGAGTCCCGGAGCCCGAGCTGTCCGGAGCCGCCCCACCGCTCCCACCTTCGACTGCCTGCCACTGCTGGCCGTCCCACCACCATTGGCCGTCCTCGGACAGCTGTGCACCTTCGGGCACGTTGCTCATCGCGCTCCTTCCTCCGAATCGCTGGGAGCGCCGTGGCCTCGCCGCCGCGGCGCAGGCTGCATAGTGCGCCGCGCGCCAGTGCCGTGTCCTGCCTCAAGAGGCGACTGATCGGGCAGTCGGCGGACCAGCTCGTACGATGAGGGCATGTGCCGCAACATCACCACGCTGCGCGGGCTGGATCCGTTGGCCACGCCCGAGGAGATCGAAGCCGCTGCCAGGCAGTACGTGCGCAAGATCAGTGGCGTGCAGAAGACCTCGCCAGCCACGGAAGCCGCCTTCGAACGCGCCGTCCTCACCGTCACCCAAGCATCGGCTCAGCTGCTCCGCGAGCTGCCGCCGCGCAAGCAACCGCCGCCGACGCTGCCTCCGCTGCGGCGGCTGGCGCTGGCCAAGGCGGTGTCAGTCGGCTGACTCGTGCTTCATGGTCGGCACGCGCGCGAACCACGGGTCCGCCTCCTCCAGTTGTGCCGCCAGCTGCATCAGCATCGCTTCGTCGCCGGCGCGGGCCATGAAGTGCGTCCCGATCGGCAGGCCCTCGCCGTTCCAGTACAGCGGCACCGACATCGCCGGTTGCCCGGTGCCGTTGGCCAACGCCGTGAACGGTGAGTAGGCGAGCACGCCGTTCGGTCCGAGGCGGTAGTCGAGGAAGTCGTCGTTGTCCGGTCGGAAGCGGCCGAGTTGCGCCGGTGGCTCGGCCAAGGTCGAGGTGAGCAAGGCGTCGAAGCCGAGCTCGTCGGCGAAGAGGCGCGCCGTCGTCCTGCCGATGGCATGGACCGTGCCCACCGCGTCCAGGTATTCGGCACCGGAGATCGTCTCGCCCAGCGCAACGGCGCCGAGTGTGACACCGTCGAGGTCGTCGCGTGTGGCGCGGCGACCGAGCTCGTGCTCGCGCGATCGCACCGTCAGCTCGGTTCCGCAGGCGACGATGTTGGTCCAGGCGCGCATGAAGCGCAGGATGTCGATCTTCGGGTCCGCCTCGATCAGCTCGTGCCCGAGCTGTGCGCACAGATCGGCGGTGTGGGCGATGGCGTCGCGGCAATCCGCATGGACCGGCTCACCGGTGAAGGACAGCATCGAATAGGCGATGCGCAGTGGTCGTGGCGGCGTGGCGATCGCGTCGAGCAGCGTTCCGTGCAGTGGCGGCGCGTAGTAGGGCGCGCCGAGGTCGGGCCCATGGGTCGCGTCGATGAGCGCCGCGGTGTCGCGCACGCTGCGAGTCAGGAAGCCGTCGATGGCCATGCCGGCCCAGCCCTCGCCCGCCGACGGCCCATCGGGCAGCCGGGCCCGCGTCGGCTTGAGGCCGAACAGGCCGCACGACGAAGCCGGGATGCGCACCGATCCACCGCCGTCGCTGCCGTGGGCCATCGGCACGACTCCGGCAGCGACCGCGGCGCCGGAGCCCGCCGACGAGCCACCGGCAACGTGGTCGAGGTTCCACGGGTTGCGTGTCGGCCTGCCGTACACTGCTCCTTCCGCCGTGGGACCGATGCCCAGCTCGGGGCTGGTGGTGCGGGCGAACGTGACCAGCCCGGCGCGCTCCAGCCTGACGAAGATCTCGCAATCGACGCGGTAGCGATAGTCGCGGAACAGGCGCGACCCCAGCGACGTGGGGAAGTCGACCGCCTCGCAGCCGAGGTCCTTGATGACGAATGGAACGCCACTCAGCGGGGCGTCGGGAATGCCGTTGCGGATCACCCGCCGCGCCCGTTCCGGTTGGGGATGGACGATGGCGCCGATCTCGTCGGTGGCCTGGGCTTGAGCGAGGGCCACGTCGAGCAGCTCGCCAGGTGTGATCTGCTTGGTGCGGACGAGGTGGGCCAGGCCAAGACCGTCGAAACTGCGGTACTCGTCGGGTCGCATCGGCGACAACCGTACTGAACCGGTCAGTCCGCGGAACACCTGGTCCTCGCCGGTAGCATTGAACATCGTGCCTTCGGCGGGTGCGGCTCAGTGCCGCCCCCTGGCACATTCACGACGCAACTGGCGAGTAGTAACGAGAGAGAAGCACTGAGATGGCAAAGCGCGAATTTCCCCTAGAGCGCACCCGCAACATCGGCATCATGGCCCACATCGACGCGGGCAAGACCACCACGACCGAGCGCATCCTCTACTACACGGGCAAGAACTACAAGATCGGCGAAGTCCACGACGGCGCGGCGACCATGGACCACATGGCCCAGGAGCAAGAGCGCGGCATCACCATCACGTCTGCGGCGACCACCTGCATCTGGAACAACCACCGCATCAACATCATCGACACCCCGGGTCACGTCGACTTCACCATCGAGGTCGAGCGTTCGCTGCGCGTCCTCGACGGCGCCGTCACCGTGTTCGACTCCGTGGCCGGCGTCGAGCCGCAGACCGAGACGGTGTGGCGGCAGGCCAACAAGTACAAGGTGCCGCGGATCTGCTTCGTCAACAAGATGGACCGCATCGGTGCCGACTTCTACCGCACCGTGCAGATGGTCCAGGACCGCCTCCAGGCCACGCCGGCGGTGATCCACCTGCCGATCGGCGCCGGTGGCCCCGAGTCCAACAAGCCGTTCGTCGGCCTCGTCGACCTCGTCAAGATGAAGGCCTTGATCTGGCGCGACGAAGAGCTCGGCGCCAAGTGGGACGAGGTCGACATCCCTGCCGACATGGTTGAGCAGGCCGCCGAGTACCGCGAGCACCTGCTCGAGACGATCGCCACCAGCGACGATCACTTGATGGAGAAGTACCTCGCCGGTGACGACGTCACCGAAGAAGAAGTGAAGCGGGCGCTGCGCAACGGCACCCTGGCCTTCGACTTCGTGCCCATCCTGTGCGGTTCGGCATTCAAGAACAAGGGCGTGCAGCCGATGCTCGACGCCGTCATCGACTACCTGCCGAGCCCGATCGACATCCCGCCCGCGCAGGGTGTGCGCCCGCACCACCCGGACGAGATCCTCACTCGCAAGGCCTCGGAGAACGAGCCGTTCGCCGCGCTCGCTTTCAAGATCGTCGCCGACCCGTTCGGCAAGTTGACGTACTTCCGCGTCTACTCCGGCGAGATCAACAAGGGTGACGAGGTCTACAACTCGACGAAGGAACGGCGTGAGCGGTTGGGCCGCATCCTGTTGATGCACGCCAACCAGCGTGAGGACCTGGAGACGGCGATGGCGGGCGACATCGTCGCCGGGCTCGGCTTCAAGGAGACCACCACCGGCGACACGCTCTGCGATCGCAACAACCAGGTCATCCTGGAGCAGATGATCTTCCCCGAGCCGGTCATCCACGTGGCCATCGAGCCGAAGACCAAAGACGACCAGGACAAGCTGTCCAAGGCCTTGAAGTCGCTCAGCGACGAAGACCCGACGTTCCGGGTGCGCACCGACGAAGAGACCGGGCAGACCGTCATCTCCGGCATGGGCGAGCTGCACCTGGAGATCCTCGTCGATCGCATGCAGCGCGAGTTCGGCGTCGTTGCCACCGTAGGCAAGCCGCAGGTCGCCTATCGCGAGACCATCACCAAGGCGGTCGAATCGGTGGAGTACCGGCACATCAAGCAGTCCGGTGGCTCCGGCCAGTTCGCCGTCGTCAAGATCACCCTCGAACCGAACCCCGGGAAGGGCTACGAGTTCGTCGACAAGATCTCCGGCGGGCGAATCCCCCGCGAGTACATCCAGCCGACGAACCAAGGCATGCAGCAGGCGCTCGACTCCGGGGTGCTCGCCGGCTACCCGACGGTCGACGTCAAGGCGACGCTGGTCGACGGGCAGTACCACGACGTCGACTCTTCGGAGATGGCGTTCAAGATCGCCGGGCAGATGGCGTTCAAGAAGGCCGCGGAGATGGCCAAGCCGGTGCTGCTCGAGCCGATCATGGCGATCGAGGTCGTCACGCCGGAGGACTACATGGGCGACGTCATGGGCGACTTGTCGAGTCGCCGTGGTCGTATCGAAGGCATGGAAGCCCGCGGCAACACACAGGTGATCAAAGCCCAAGTGCCGCTGTCGGAGATGTTCGGCTACTCGACCGACCTGCGCTCGCGCACACAGGGCCGGGCCACTTACACGATGCAGTTCTCGCAGTACATGGAAGTTCCCCCGAACATCGCCAGCGACATCGTCAAGCGCGTGCGCGGCGAATAGCGAAAGGTCCCGATGAAACGAGAGTTGATCCTCACCGCCGCCTTCATCGTGGGAATGACTGCGTGCGGAAGCGACGGCGGCGTCGCCGCAACCGCTCGCGAAGGTGATGAGTTCTGCAAGCTGGCCGAGGTCGCCGACGCGGACAACGACGATCTCGACGCGCTCAGCGGCGAAGACCCGGCGGAGATCAAGCGCACCCTCGGCGGCGCCATCGACTCGCTCGCGGCCGCAGTGGCGAAGGCTCCCAAAGACATCGCCGACACCGCGCAGACGCTGCTGGAGAACGAAGAAGAGCTGGAGAAGCTGCTCAAGAAGTACGACTACGACGTCGTCAAGATGTCGGAGAGCGACGACGGCAAGGCCTTCCTCGAATCCGATGCGGGGCAGGAAGCCGGTGACGACTTCGAGGCGTACCTCGACGACAAGTGCGGAATCGCGCCGAACGACTCGCCCGACGACACGACGGCCGACACGACAGCCGACACGACGCCGTCCGACACGACCGGCGACACCGTTCCTTCCGACACCACTGGTGGCTCGACAGTCGACACGATCGTCGATCTCGGTGAGGGCGAGGACGCGATCAACCAGTTCCTCGACTACTACGAGCTCGGCACTGGTCAAGACCTCACTGACGAGCAGCGTCAGTGCATCGTCGACGCACTGGTCGACAAGGTGACCGGTGAGGAGCTGAACCAGGCCATCTCCGGCAACTCCTCCGACAAGGTGAACCAGGCACTCGGCTTGGCGTTCCTCAACTGCAACCTCGTGTCCTGACGCACTTCGACGTCGTCATCGTCGGCGCCGGCTCTGCCGGATGTGCGCTGGCGGCGCGTCTCAGTGAGAATCCTTCACGATCTGTCCTCCTGCTCGAAGCCGGACGAGACTTCGCCGCTCCCGGCGGGTTCCCGGCAGAGCTGCTCGACGCGTCCACCATGGTCGCTGCCGCGCACGGG
>DATBKA010000590.1:0-11550 GCA_036556105.1 Ilumatobacteraceae bacterium
AACTCCTCGACCACGCGCCCTTGCTCGTCGTCGAAGTGGGGCAGCACGGTGTGGAGCGTCACCACGTAGGGCATCTCGAGCTCGGCGGCGAAGCGCAGGATCAGATTGCCGCTGACCCGACCGAAGATCCCGAACTCGTGCTGGATCAGGGCGACATCGCAGCCGAGCTCGTTGACGCGCTGCGCCGCCTCGACGTACGACTGCGGATCGTCACGGACGATCACCAGATCGGCCGACGGCTCGGTCACGACCGGGACCACGACGACTTCGGTGGCGTTGATCGACAGCGCCGATTCGACATCGGCCGTGAACGTGGCAATGCCACAACGGGTTGGCGGGTACGTTCCCACAATCGCCACGCGCATGATGGCTCGATGTACCCGCCGCTCCCGCCCTTCAATCGTTCCCCGGCCCGGGGGTTCGGGGCCATCGAGGCCAGATCCCGACGAAGTTGTTTCGGTGCGTGGCGGGCTGGGTACCGCCCGCCTTCGGGAGGCGATCCGACGTGACGGAGCTCAACCGAGACGAATTCTTTTCAGTCGAGATCGCCGACGATGGAGCCATTGTCGTTTCCGGCGACGTCGACATCGCCGGCGGTCCGATGTTGGAGGCCAAGCTCCTGCAACGAGAAAACGACGAGCGCCTGGTGATCGACCTCGCCGGCGTGACGTTCATGGACTCGTCCGGTCTGCGCAACCTCCTCGCGGCCAGCCGGCGGGCACGACAGCGCGGCGCAACGGTGGTGTTGCGCAACGTCGGTCCAGAGGTCTGGCGGCTCCTCGAGATCACCAAAACGGCGGGTCACTTCGCCGTCGAGAGCCGCCGCACCTAGCTCTGGTGAGCGGGCGATGAGCGCCGACGAGTCGGTCAGCCCCGAGGACGCGGCGGCAGCCGCCGGACTGGTCTACGTCGAGGACACGCAACCCGGCTACGGCCGCCGGAGGTGCGGACGCGGCTTCGCCTACATCGACTTGCGCACGGGGCAGGTGCTGAACGACGCGGCGATCATCGACCGCTTGCGCCGACTCGTGGTGCCGCCCGCGTGGACAGACGTGTGGTTCTGCACAGATCCGCAGGGACACATCCAGGCAACTGGCCGCGACGCCCGCCGTCGCAAGCAGTACCGCTACCACGACGACTGGAGCCGGGTTCGTGACGAGGCCAAGTTCGACGCCTTGGCATACTTCGGTCGCGCCCTGCCATGTCTCCGCCGTCGGGTCGAGACCGACATGGGTCAACGCGCCCTGTCGTTCGAGCGAGTCGTGGCCACCACCGTGTGGCTGCTCGACCGCACGTTGATCCGCATCGGCAACAACGAGTACGCCCGATCGGATGAGTCGTACGGCATCACCACACTGCTCGACGATCACGTCGACATCGGCGCATCGACCTTGCGCTTCCGGTTCACCGGCAAGTCCGGCAAGCCGCACGACGTCGTGCTCCACGACCGACGCGTCGCTCGCACCGTTTCTCGCTGTCAGGAGCTTCCCGGCCAGCAACTGTTCCAGTACGTCGATGGCGACGACGTACGGGCCGTCGATTCACGCGATGTGAACGCCTACATCCGCGATGTCACCAGTACCGACTTCACCGCCAAGACGTTCCGAACCTGGGGCGCCAGCGTGCTGACGTTCGAGTTGCTCCGACTCGGTGGACCCCCGACGAGCCCGGCCGAGGCGACCCGACAAGCCCGCGAGGCGATCAAGGCCGCGGCGAGCGAGCTGCGCAACACTCCCACTGTTTGCCGGCGCAGCTACGTACACCCGCTGGTCCTGGAAGCGCACACCAGCGGCGCACTGCACGAGGACCTGCGACCGGCGCGCCGGGTCAACGGATCGCGATGGCTGTCGGCTCAGGAACGCGATCTGCTTGCGCTGCTCGAGGGGCGCAGGTGAGTCACTCCTCGTCACCGACCGGCGTCGGCCACCGAGCGTTTGACTTCGCTCCTCCCCGGGAAGGTGTTGCTCATGACTCGTGTCCTGATCGCCGTCGACGACTCCGAGTCGTCCGTTGCCGCAGCTCGCACCGCCCATCGACTGTTCGGCGACGACGCCGACTACATCGTGTTGAACGTCGCCGAGAACCATCCCGTCAAGTGGGGCGACGACGCGTTGATGTACGGCACGGTGTATCCGTTGGCGGTTCCCGGAGCTGGCGTGATCGGCGGCATCCCGTTGATCGTGCATCAACCCGGTGCCAGCCCCGACGACGATCGCGTCGAATCGGCGGAACAGACCGCCGACAACATCGCCCACGACGCGGGCGTCAATCCTGTCGAATCGCTCGGCGAGACCGGCGACCCGGTCGAGGCGATCCTGACCGCGGCGGAGCGTCACCGCGCCGACGTGATCGTCGTCGGCTCCCACGATCGCGGCTGGTTCCGAAGCCTGTTCTCGACGTCGGTGCGCGACGAACTGATCCGCGACGCAGAAGTGCCGGTACTGGTTGCCCGCTGAGCGCACCGCGGGCACTGAGACTCGGCCACACGGGCGCATGTGGCCGAGTCCCGAGGGCTTCGTACCCTGTGCGCCTCGGTCACAAACCAAGACGGCCGAGATCGATCAGTTCCTCGGAGAGGTCCGTGGAGAGATCGACGCCTCCGGTCGTGTCGGGCTCGCCGAAGGCGAGGTGGCCGCCGATCATGCCGCCGACTGTCGCCAGACAAGCCCCAACCATGCCCAGCAGCACGCCTCTGCCGCGCCGATCGTGACGGCGAGCATTCCACGACATCGCGTAGGTGAGTGTGGCACCGACGTTGCACAGTGCGTGGAGAGAGGCGACGCGCCGGCGCGACTCGCTCAAGGCGGATGCGTCGCCGAGCCCCGTCATCGCGGCGGGCGCGGCCGACAGCACACCCAAGCCGACCAAGCGCTGGGCGGCGGGAGCACTACGGCGACCGCCGACGATGTCGAGGATCCACGCGCTCGTCCAGAAGCCGATCGGCAGATCGGTCAGCGGGGGATGTGCGGGATGACCGAGCCACTGCTCGAGCGGCCGACCCACTCTCGCCATTGGTCGCCCGCCGAGCTGACGGATCCACTGCGCAGGGCGTCGCAACGACTCGGCGCGTGCGACTCGTTCGATCGTGGTCGAGGGAAGACTCGTCGTGGTCGTCATGCGACGGGGATACCCACGATCACCATCGCTCACACCGCGACGCTAAACTGCGGCCACCTGGTTCGCCTGTCAACTGCGGAGGAATGATGCACAGCGATTCCCCCACTACAGGGGCATCTCATGGCGTGACGTTGACCACGTCGACCGCTGGGGTCGAGACGTCCGCGAACGAGGTCACGGTCACCGTCAGCGGCGAACTCGACATGGCCGACGCCGACGAGGTCGGCGAGATCCTGACGCGAGCGGCGGCCGCCGGCAGGGCGATCCTGCGCGTCGACCTGTCCGGCCTGACGTTCGCCGATTCGTCGGCGATCAAGGCCTTGCTGGTCGGAGCCAAAGCGGCCGAGGCCAACGGCGTCGACTACCAACTCGTCAATCCCCATGGGAACGTGCAGCGTCTGCTGTCGGTCACCGGTCTCACCGAGGCACTCACGGTGATCATCGAGCCGGACGAGCGCGAGGGTCCGAACTCTCTGTAGCAGCGGCGGGCCGTGTTTCGGCTGGGACTTGCTGTGGGTACCTCGCATTCCTCGGATGACGAGGAGGGAACCATGACTCAGAGCGTGAAGGACGTGATGACGAAGGATGTCGTCGCCTGCAACTCGACGACGACATTGGTGGACGCGGCGCGGCTCATGCGCGACCGCGGCATCGGCGACGTGCTGGTCTGCGACGACGACGGATTCAAGGGAATCGTGACAGATCGAGACATCGTCGTTCGCTGCCTTGCCGAAGGCCATGACATGGCAGCCGGAACGGTGGGCGACGTCTGCACCGCCGACGATCTCAAGGTCGCCGCGCCGGACATGACGATCGACGATGCGGCGCGGCTGATGCGCGACAACGCGATTCGCCGCCTGCCGGTGATGGAAGATGGCAAGGCGATCGGTGTCATCTCACTCGGCGATCTGGCGATCGAGCGCGACCCGAGCTCGGCATTGGCCGGCATCAGCGCGGCGCGACCGAACGGCTGATCTTCCGCCCAAAGGCCAGCGCGACCGAGGCATGATTGACCCGTGGCGGCGACCAAGACGCAGCGCAAACCGAGCCAACGACTGAAGGAGTACCAGCGCAAGCGGGACTTCTCGGTCACTCCCGAGCCGAGCGGATCCGCCGCGCCGGTGGCCGACGGTCATCGCTTCGTGGTGCAACGGCACCGCGCCAGTCACCTGCACTACGACTTGCGCCTCGAAGCGGCCGGAGTGCTGCTCAGCTGGGCGGTCCCCAAAGGCCCGACCCTCGATCCGGATGCGAAGCGGATGGCCATGCACGTCGAGGACCATCCGCTGGAGTACTTCGACTTCGAAGGAGTGATCCCGTCGGGCGAGTACGGCGGCGGCGACGTGATCGTCTGGGACTGGGGCACCTGGGAGTTGGCCGGCGCCGATGACCCGATCGACGCGGTCGAGCACGGCGAACTGCATTTCGACCTCCACGGCCAGAAGTTGAAGGGTCGCTTTGCGCTCGTGCGACGCGGTCCGCAGAGCAAGCGCGAGCAATGGCTGCTCGTGCACAAACACGACGACGCTGCCGTGCCCGGATGGAACCCGGAAGAGCACCCGCGCTCGGCGAAGACAGGTCGCACCAACGACGAGGTCAAGGCTTCGCCGTCGGCGAGCTGGTCGAGCTCGGCCACATGGGCGGGACCGACGCCCGACGAGTTGGAGGCACTTGACGCCCTGGGTCGCGGTGGGTCGTGGACGTTCGGCGAGCACACGCTGAAGCTGACGAATCTCGACAAGGTGATGTTTCCTGCGCGCAAGCCACATCACGCGGTGACGAAGCGCGACCTGATCCGCCACTACGCCACGATGGCTCCGGTGATGCTCCCCTACCTGACGGGCCGACCGATCAACCTGCATCGCTATCCCGACGGCATCGGCAAGCCGGGCTTCTGGCACAAGGCTGCGCCGGCGCACGCCCCGGACTGGGTCACACGGTGGCACAACAAGGAGGCCGATCCCGGCGAGACCGAGGTCTACTCCGTGCTCGACACTCCCGCGGCGCTGGCGTGGGCGGCCAACTTCGGCGCGATCGAGCTCCATCCCTGGACCTCGACGACCCGCCATCCGCATCAGCCGACCTGGGCGATGATCGACATCGACCCCGGCACGAAGAGCAGCTTCGACGACGTCATCACCCTCGCCCGCCTGCACCGCACGGCGTTCGAGCACATGGGCGTCAGCGCCGGCGCCAAGGTCACCGGCCAGCGCGGGATGCAGATCTGGGTTCCGGTTGCTGACGGCTACTCCTTCGACGACACGCGCGCCTGGGTGGAGAAGCTGTCGCGGATGATCGGTGATCTCGTTCCCGAGCTGGTGAGCTGGGAGTGGCAGGTGGCCAAGCGCAAGGGCCTGGCTCGCCTCGACTTCACTCAGAACGCGATCAACAAGACGCTCGTCGCCCCATTCTGCGTTCGTCCCGTGCCCGGGGCACCCGTTTCGGTGCCGATCCGTTGGGACGAGCTCGACGATCCCGATCTCCAACCCGGGCGGTGGACGATCGACGACGTCTCTCGGCGACTGCAGGAGGATGGCGATCCACTCCTGCCCCTGGTGGGCTTGCAACAGCGACTGCCCGCCCTGTGAGGCAGCGGCCGACGATCACCGGGCGAGCTCGGCCCACACCACCTTGCCGCCGCCGATCACGTCCGCTCCCCAGCGCCGTGCAAGGCCCGACACGACCAGGAGCCCGCGTCCAGTGATGGCGTGTGCATCAGGCTCATGGCGCACGGGAACCACCGAGCTGGCGTCGCGGACCGAGATGCGCACCGACCCGTCGGCATCGGACACGCCGACGACGAACTCGGAACGAGCGTGCAGCACGGCGTTGGTGGCCAGTTCGGCGACGATGATCGCCGCGTCCTCGAGCAGGCCAACCGCGCCGGACGCTTCGAGCGTACGCACGACGAACTGGCGAGCATGCGCAGGAGAGCGAAGGTCGCACGCGAACGAACGGGCGTGCTCGGCGCGGGCGACGACGATCGAGTCGGCGGGGTGACTGCACGCGCCCTCGCCGCCGGCCACCACTGCCGAGTGGAGATCGCAGACCTCGTTGAATGAGGCGCCACCGGGCGAGCCGAGGGCCTCCGCCGAATAGCCACAGAAGAGGCTGAACGGCAGGCGCCGCCCGAGGTCGTTCCAAGCTGCTTCCAGCTCGATCGCCTCGGACACCTTGCCCTCGTCCCAGAGCAAGGCAACCAACTCGCCATAGACGCGCACCTCGCGGCCCGAGTCACCGAGGGCTCTGATCGTTTCGCCGATCTCCGCGTCGAACCGCTCGGCCTCGAATCGACCGGCCGGGAAGTAGCGCGACACCGCCTCGTGGGCATCGCCCACCACCAGGTTGCCTTGGCGGAGGTGGGCGGCGACGTCGACCCCGAGCTCGATCAGCGCAGATCGGAAAGCGGCGACGTGCGCGTCGGTCGCCAGGACGATGACCGGATCGCCGGCATGCAACGCCTCGGCGAGGAACGCCGCCACCGCACCGCTCAGCTCTGCTTCGCGCTCGTAGAACATTACGACGTGGCTTCGTGGCACCACACCGAAGTTCGTCTCGACCGTCAATCCGCTCCTTCACTTCACGTGCGATCCACGTCCATCACGCTGACACGAATGCCGCCAGTCGCCGGCGACGAGTCGACAGATACCCCAGGCGCGTCGGCTTCAATCCCCACGGCGTTTCGGTGAACAGCGCGATGGGTACCTGGGCCGCGGCCAGTGGCATTTGATCGGCGAGGTGACGAGAGGAGGACCACATGCCAGGCAAGTCAGCGCACGTCAAGAACGAGAAGCAGTACGAGGCTCTGAAGGACAAGGGGATGTCGAAGGAGCGAGCCGCCAAGATCGCCAACTCCCCCAAGGCATCGACGCACGGCGGCGAGAAATCGCACTCCGGATCCGGCAAGAGCAACCAAGGCGGGACATCGGCGCAACACAAGGCGGCCGGACGCAAAGGTGGCAAGGCGGCCGCGTCCAAGCGCGGCTCCTGACGCCGGGGATCCAGCCCTGATGCCGCCGCCCGACGATGGCTGAGGTGCCGCGGTCGCGGCGCCGTCGGGGTCGAGCACGCGTCGGGTGCTCGGGGTGGAGCTACCGGGATTGGAAGGGTGTCGTCTACCCGGACGATCTGCCACCGTCGCGGTGGTTCGAGCAGTACACGACGATGTTCGACACGGTCGAACTGAACACGACGTTCTACCGGCTTCCCGCGGCGCGGACAGTCGAGCAATGGGCGGCTGCTGCCCCGGCCGGGTTCCTGTTCGCGTTCAAACTCGGCGCGTTCGCGACACATCGCAAGAAGCTGCGCGATCCGACGTCGTGGCTGCCCAACCACCTCGATCGCGCCGCGCGGCTGGGCGAATCACTCGGACCGAATCTCGTCCAGCTCCCACCGCACTGGAGACGCAACGCGGGACGCCTCGACGAGTTCCTTGCCCTCGTTCCCAGTAGCTGGCGCTGGGCAGTGGAAGTTCGCGACCGGTCGTGGCTGCACGACGAGACGTTCGAGGTGCTGCGCCGCCATCGTGTGGCGCTGTGCGTCCACGACCTGCTCGACGATCACCCCTTCGAGCTGACCACGAACTGGACCTACATCCGATTTCACGGGCCGCGGGCCACGACCCGGCCGTACCACGATGCGTACGGCCGGGGACGGCTCCGGGGGTGGGCGGACAGGCTCGAACCGGTGCTTGCCGCGGGCAACGACGTCTACTGCTACTTCAACAACGACTTCGCCGGGCACGCCGTCGCCGACGCCCGCTGCCTGCGGTCTCTGCTGTTTAACGGGTGACAGAGCGGGGGACGCTCATCCCCATGATCACCGCGCGGTGCTCGCCGTTGACTCTTCGTCAATCCGCCCGTGCCCTGAGCTCGACCGAGGTGCCAACATCAGCGCTGTGACTTCGCCTACGAGGCGGCGCGGGCTGCCTGTCGCCATCACCGTCGTCGGGTTGGCGGTGTTCGGAAGCCTGGCTGCAGGTTCGCGGATCCTGTACCAGCAAACCGAAGATCGCCTGCTCGAGCAGCGCACCAGCGAGGCCGCTGTCGCCCTCCAGCTGAGCGTCGCCGGCCTGCAATCGGCGCTCGACGCCGCGGCCAAGCTCGCTCAGGCAACCGGAGGCGATCCGGCTGCATTCACGTCGATCATGGCGCCGACGATCGACGCCGACGGACCGTTCACGTCGGCGGCCCTCTATCGAATCGGTGACCCCGAACCGATCGCTGTCACCGGCCCCCCAACGGCTATCCCAGCCGCGGGTGCGAACAGCATCGCGACGGTCTTCGAGCGAGCCGTCGACCACACCTTCGTCGTCGTCGACCTGCTGAGGAGCGGCGACGGGCGTCGCCTCGGCTACGCGGTGCCGGACACGGCCAAGACCCCACAGTTCGTCGCCTACGCGGAGAGAGAGCTGAACGCCGACCCCAACGTGAGCCGCCGCACCGATGAGCCTTTTGCCCAACTCGACTACGCGTTCTACCTCGGTGAGCACGTCGACAACGGCACGCTGCTGGCCTCGAGCGTGCGCGATCTGCCGATGACGGGGCGAACCGCCAGCCAGGCCATCCCCTTCGGCGACAGCCACCTGCTGCTGGTGATGAGTCCAATCGGACATCTCAGCAGCGACCTGTTCGCCAACCTGTGGTGGATCGTGGCCGCAATCGGGACCATCGTGTCCGCCGCCTTCGGCATCTTGGCGTCACGGCTGCTCGAGCGACGCGACACGGCGTTGCGGCTCGCCGGCGACAACGAGCGACTGTTCGACGAGCAGCGCCAGATCGCCGAGACCCTCCAGCTCAGCCTGCTTCCCGACACGCTGGCCGTCCCCGGTGGCGTGCAAGCCGCGGCGCGCTACTGGCCGGCAGGCTCGGCCAACCTCATCGGCGGTGATTTCTACGACCTGTTCGCCGCCGACGACGGTCGATGGGGTGTCGCCATCGGCGACGTGTGCGGAAAGGGCATCGAAGCCGCCGCCCTCACGGGGTTGGCCCGGCACACGCTGCGCGCTGCCGCTCGTCACGGCGGTTCGCCTGCTGACGTGCTGCGCGCCGTGCACCATGCGCTGCACGACCACCAACCCCCCACGTTCTGCACCGCCTGCTTCGGATACCTCACTCCGTCCGCGGACGGCTCGTACCACCTCGAGATCTGCCTGGGTGGCCATCCCGAACCGCTGCTGCGTCACGAGGACGGATCCGTCGAGGCGGTCGGCGTTCGCGGCACGCTGTTGGGCATGGTCGAGCCGGCGCTGACCGTGGTGACCACCGACTTGCAGCCCGGCGACACGCTCGTCTTGTACACGGACGGATTGACCGACGCGCCTACCGATCAGGCAGTGTCCGTCGAGGAGCTCAGCGAGCTGTTGGAGCTCCAAGGCGACGAGCCGATCGAACAGCTCGCCGACTCGATCCGCGCCCTGAAGCGACGGCGACGACCGCTGGGGAGCGGTGACGACACGGCAATCCTGATCGTCCGCCTCGATGCTCAGAACGCGGCAGGCGTCCCACAGCAACCCACTGAGGTTGTGGTCACCGCCAGTGGCACATCACCCGACTTCGAATCCTGAGTCATCCGCCACCCGGGTGGCGACGAATGAGCGGTGATGAGCACTGAACGAGACGCGAGCCGGACGTTGTTGAAGGTGTTCGCCCCCGTCCTGATCGGTTCAGGCGTGCTCGGGTTCGTCGTTCCCGAGAAGAAGGCACTCACCAGCGGCGCCACCGCCTACAACATCTTCCACCTCGTCTTCGGCAGCATCGGCGTGATGTGTGCGCGGTCGGAGCGGCGCGCCCCACCCCGGCTGTTCGGCGTCGGGTTCGGCGTCGTCGATCTCTACCAAGCTGTCGCCAGTCGCAAGGGCTGGTTCCCGGCGCGCTGGTTCCGTTGGAAGACGGCCGACGACGTGCTCCATGTCGCCATCGGCGCCGCGCTCATCGCGGCCGCCATGTCCAACCGCATCGACTGATCCAACGCTGGTGCCGTGCCGAATGACCAAGCAACCGCGATCCAAGGAGACCGAGATGAACACAGCGGCAGACCTTTCGATGTTGAGCGCCGGCGAGCTCGACGAGCTGTTCACATCGGCGGAGCCAGGGCCGATCCCGCATGGCATCGGCCGCGGCCGCGCCCTCGTCGCCACCGGTAGCCGGCTGGCGAGCCCGTTGGCGACGTTGGCGCGGCTCACGGCCTGGAAGGGCAAGGAGTTCGACGCGTCGACCGGCACGCTGCTCAACCGCATCGGGCCGACGGGCGCCAAGGCGATCAAGGCCGACGTGTACGTCGGCGAGAGCCGGCTCGACGGGCGGCCGTGCATCGTGCTCGACTACGCGAAGACCTCTCGTACGGCGCGGTGGATCCGCGACGAGATCCGCCAGATCGGGCCGGGGCTCTACCTCGGCGTCGTGTACGTCCGCTCGCGGCGGGTGCCGCTGCGCTTCGCCCTGCAGTTCGACGCGACCACCTCAACTCCACAGGTTGAAATGGCAGGCCACCCGGTGGCCGTCGGCGACGTCGACTAACGGCGGCTCGACCTCCTCGCAGATGCTCTCGGCTCGCCAGCAGCGCGTGCGGAAGCGGCAACCGCTCGGCGGATTGGTCGGCGTCGGCGGATCGCCGGCCAGAACGATGCGCGCTCGCTCGCGCTCGATCAACGGATCAGGGATCGGCGCCGCCGACAACAAGGCCTTGGTGTACGGATGGGCGGGGCGGCTGTACAGCTCGGCCGCCGGCGCCACCTCGACGATCTTGCCGAGATACATGACCGCGACACGGTGGCTGAGATGACGCACGACCGAAAGGTCGTGGGCGATGAAGAGGTACGCCAATCCGAGCTCATCGCGCAGGCGTTGGAGCAGACGGATGATCTCCGCTTGGATGCTGACATCGAGCGCCGACACCGGTTCGTCGAGGGCGACGAGGTCGGGCGACAACGCCAAGGCGCGGGCGATGCCGATGCGCTGGCGCTGACCACCGGAGAACTGATGCGGATGACGGTCGGCGGCATCGGCCCCGAGCTGCACGGTCTCCAGCAGTTCTGCCACGCGGTCACGCTGCTCGGACGTTGGGGCACCGTGCACCAGCAACGGCTCGGCGATGATCTCGCCGACCGTCATGCGTGGGTTCAGTGACGCGTACGGATCTTGGAACACGATCTGGAACCGTCGTCGTGCCTCACGCAGCTCTCGCCGCGAGAGTTCGGTCAGCTCGGTGCCGTCGAACCTCACCGAGCCGCTGCTCGGCTCGATCAACCGCAGCACGCACCACGCGGTCGTCGTCTTGCCGCATCCGGACTCACCGACCAACGACAACGCCTCGCCGGCACGGATGTCGAACGACACGCCGGACACAGCCTGCACCGTGGCGTTGTGCGTACGCCACGACGTGCGCCGCAACTCGAACTCCTTGACGAGGTCGCGGACCTGCACGAGCGGCTCG
>DATBKA010000591.1:0-5541 GCA_036556105.1 Ilumatobacteraceae bacterium
CGCCTCAACCTCAGCCATGGCCATCTCGACGAGCACCTCGGCCGCCTGGCCGCGGTGCGCGAGGCGGCGGCAAGAACGGGCTCCAACGTTGCCGCGCTGGCTGACCTTCCGGGCCCGAAGGTCCGTGCCGCGCCATTCCCCGGAAGCGGGGTCGAGCTGGAACCGGGCTCGACCGTCACGATGGTGCCCGGCGCAGATTCCAGCTCGCGAACGTCCATCGGGGTCGACTACGACAGCCTGTTGCAGGACCTGCGCGCCGACGACCGCATCGTGGTCGGCGACGGTGCGATCACGCTCGCCGTCGAACGAGTCGGTGCAGGCGGCGCCGAGTGCCGCGTCCGCAGCGGCGGCCATGTGCAGGGTCGACCGGGCATCCACCTGCCCTCGGAGCGACTGCGCATCACCGCGCCGACCGCCGACGACCTCGTGCTCGCCCGGGCGATGGCGGGCGCCGGCATCGACTTCCTCGCCGTCTCGTTCGTGCGCGGCCCCGACGACATCGAAGCTGTCCGCAAGGCGATCGCTCCCGCCCAGACGCGGTTGATCGCCAAGATCGAGACGCTTCCGGCGATCCAGCACCTCGACGCGATCATCGATTCCTCCGACGCGTTGATGGTGGCCCGCGGTGACCTCGGGATCGAGTGCCCGCTCGAAGACGTTCCGCACATGCAGAAGCAGATCGTGCGCACGTGCGTGCGCGCCGGCGTGCCCGTCATCACGGCGACGCAGATGATGGAGAGCATGATCAGCGCGCCGTCGCCGACACGCGCCGAAGTCAGCGACGTCGCCAACGCTGTCTTCGACGGCTCCGACGCCTTGATGTTGTCGGGCGAGACGGCGATCGGTGTCGACCCCGTCAACGTCGTCAAGACGATGGCCCGCGTGGCCGAGCGCGCCGAACTGGAGGCGAACTACGCGCAGTGGGCGGAGAACGTCGGCCGCTTCCACCGGCAGCGCAGCCTCGACGCTCCGGATCGGATCACCACCGCTGTCACGCATGCAGCCGGGCTCGCCGCCACAGACTCCGGCGCGACGGCGATCCTCTGCTGCACGCGCTCGGGACGGACCGCATTGGCGATGGCCCGGTTCCGGCCATCGGCGCGACTGATCGGGCTCTCACCCGATCCGGTCACCGTCCGCGCCCTCGCCCTGGCATGGGGCATCACCGCGTTGCAAGTCGAGACGTACACGACGACCGACGAACTGGTGTGGTTCGCCGTCGAAAGCGCGGTGCACAACGGTCTCGTCGGCTCCGGGGAGACGGTGCTCGTGCTCGCCGGCGCCCCGGATCGGCCGAGTGGTGCATCGACCGATGTTCTCCGCATCGTGCGCGTCGCGTGAGCCCGATCTGGGCCGACGAGGCCGGCGACGAGACGCACCCACTGGTCGCGTTGGTGCACGGCTCGATGGATCGGTCGGCGGGCATGTTGCGGGTCAGCCGGCAGCTCGATCACCAGTTCCGCGTGCTCCGTTACGACCGGCGCGGTTACGGGCGGTCGGCACCGCATCAAGGACCCTTTGGGATCGAGGCGCAGGTCGACGATCTGGTCGGGTTGCTGGCTGGGCGTCGCGCCGTCGTGGTCGGTCACAGCTACGGAGGCGATGTCGCCCTTGCGACCGCAGAACGGCATCCGCACCTCGTCGCCGGCGTCGCCATCTACGAGACCCCGTTGTCCTGGTTGCCGTGGTGGCCCGGAACTACCGCGGGGTCTCGAGCAGTGGCTGCGGGTGGAGATCCTGGCGCTGCAGCCGAAGCCTTCCTGCGTCGAATGCTCGGTGACACGCGTTGGGAGGAGTTACCGGAGCGAACGCGGTCGACCCGCCGCGCCGAGGGCGTGGCGATGGTCGGTGAGCTTCGTGACCTGCGCGCCCACGCGGCATGGCACCCGGACCGGATCACGGTGCCGGTAGTCGTGTCATACGGCAGCCTCGGTGCAGAGCACCATCGCCGCGGAATGGCGTACGCGGCGGAGTCCCTGAGGTGCCCGTTGGTCGTGCTCGACGGCTGCCGGCACGACGCCCCGATGAGCCACCCAGCGCAGTTCAGGAGCGAGGTGGTCGACCCGCTGCTGCAGATGGTCGGCGCGCCGTGGGCCCGCTAACCGTTGACCTTGATGTCGGTGCCGAGGAAGCGGCACGTGACGTCTTCCGTGTTGCCGACGGCAACTCGATCGCGGACACGCTTGGCGCAGTCCTGCAGTGACGTCCGCTGGGTCCACACGCCGAACGCCAATCCGCCGATGACCACGACGCTGATGATCTTCGCCGTCACGTTCTTCACCAACCACGCCATGACCAGCATCAGGGCGACGAGGACCGCGGCCACCACGATCCCAAGGTTCTTCGCCGAGTCAACTGTCAGTGCCGTCATGTGTCGAACCCTACGCGTAAGGTGCTCTCGTGAGTGAGCATTCGATCGCGATGCAACCGTCGGGACCACCACGTACGGTGCTCCCACCGGAGCCCGCCGCCCTCCACGACCAGCTCCGCGCCGCCCTGAGTGCCGCGCCGGACGAGCGGCGATCGCGTGTCGCCGCGATCGTGGCGACGAACCCCAGATCGCTCACCGCATGGGCGGCACTGGGAAGTGTGGGCCGCGACGAAGTCGAGCGGTATGCCGCGTACCGAGTTGGCTATCACCGGGGTCTCGATGCGTTGCGCGCCAACGGCTGGCGTGGCTCGGGCTACGTCCGCTGGGCCGACGAGACCAATCGCGGCTTCCTGCGGTGCCTTCGCGGGCTGCAGGCGATGGCGGCAGCGATCGGTGAGGTGGACGAAGCCGAACGGATTGCCGTCTTTCTTCTGCAGCTCGATCCCACGGGACTACCGGCCGAAGGCTGATGGACCTCGTGCTCGGCGCCGTGTTGTGTGGCGGCTCGAGCACTCGAATGGGCAGTGACAAGGCGACGCTTCCGGTCGACGGGGTGCCGATGGCGCGCCGCGTGGCCGATTCGCTCCTCGCCGCCGGGTGCGCACCGATCGTCGCCGTCGGCGGCGATGCCGACCGACTTGCCTCGCTCGAGCTGGATCATCTCGGCGACCAGTTCCCAGGTGAAGGACCACTCGGCGGTGTGCTCACGGTGCTGTCCGTCGTCGGGCGCGCCCTGATCGTCTCGTGCGACATCCCACATGTGCGCAGCGCCAGTCTCCTCCGCCTCGTCGAGGCGTCGGCAGGGCACCAGGCGGCGATTGCGTGCACCGATCACGTCGAGCCGCTGTGCGCGCTGTGGACCACCTCGGCCCTGCCTGTGCTGCGGTCCCGCTTCATGGCGGGGGAACGGGCGATGCATCGGGCGATCGAGGGCCTCGACGTGGCTTGGGTCGCGATGACGCCCGAAGAGCTGCGCAACGTCAACACGCCTGATGACCTGCACAGCCTCTAGCCTGGTCGTATGGCCGTTACCGAGGTCACCGTCGAGGAACTGGCATCTGCCCTGCAGAGCGGGGCGAGGCTGATCGACGTCCGCGAGGCCGTCGAGTACCAGGCCGGACACGTCCCCAGCGCGGTGCTGGTCCCCATGGCTTCGGTTCCGTATGCGCTGCAACAGTTCGCCGCCGACGGCACCAACTACGTGATCTGCAGAACGGGTGCCCGCAGCTACCGCGCCTGCGAGTTCCTGCTCGACCAAGGAATCGACGCCGTCAACGTGGCCGGGGGCACCCTGGCATGGGTCAACAGCGGCCGCGACATCATTGCCGGAGACCAGCCTGCGTGAGCTATCGCTGGGTCGACTCGCAGGCGGACTTCGACGAGCTGATCGATCGTCTGCTCGCTGAGCCCCGGTACGCCCTCGACACCGAGTTCCACCGCGAGCGCACGTACTTTCCGAAGTTGGCGCTGATGCAGTTCGCCGCCGCCGGCGAGACGACGCTGGTCGATCCTTTCGCGGTCGACGTCACGTCGCTCCGGCGCTTGTTCGCCGGCGACACCGTGGCCGTCCTCCACGCCGCGCAGCAAGATCTCGACGTGCTGACCCACGCCTGCGGCGCCGTGCCGTCGAGGCTCTACGACACGCAGCTCGCAGCCGGGTTCCTCGGCTACAGCACGCCGTCACTCGTGTCGTTGTTGATGGCGGAGCTGCGTGTCACCGCGGCGAAGGGTGACCGGTTGACGGACTGGCTGCGACGTCCGCTGTCGGCCGAACAGATGTTGTACGCGGCTGCCGACGTCGATCATCTGCTCGCCCTTCAGGATCAGCTCGACCGGCAGATCGCCGAGCTCGGCCGGGCAGAGTGGGTGTCGGAAGCGTGTGAGGAGCTGCGTCAGCGGCCGGTGTCGGGCACTGACCCCAGCCAGGCGTGGTTGCGGATCAAGGACGTGCGCATGCTCAAGCCGAGTGCGCGTGGGGTGGCGCGAGCGGTGTGCGAGTGGCGCGAGCGGCGGGCGATGTCGGTCGACGTGCCCGTGCGGCAGATCCTTCCCGACTTGGCCGTGCTCGGGATTGCTCAGCGTCAGCCGAAGACCACGCACGACCTGGTGCAGGCCCGCGGCGTGGAGGAGCGGCACAGCCGCGGCAACCTCGGCCGGGAGATCCTCGACGCCGTGGCGACCGGACAGCGCGTCACCGTCGACCTGCCTGCCCCCGACGGCGAGGAGCTCGATCGCCACCTGCGGCCTGCGGTCGCGCTGGTGTCGGCGTGGATCGCCGACCTCGCCCGCAAGCAACGGGTCGACACGGCGCTGTTGGCGACCCGCGCCGATCTCGTCGCTCTGTTGCGCGGCGACTCCGACGCGAGGTTGTTGAAGGGCTGGCGAGCCGAGCTCGTCGGCGACGGAGTGCAGCGCTTGATCGAGGGCCGCGCCGGGCTGACGTTCGACGGCCGCGGTGGCCTGCGCCTGATCGACGTGGTCCGAGCCCCGGGAGCGTCGGACTAGAGGCGCTTTCGCGTTCGGAACTGGCCGGAGCCCACTTTGGGGGAGCCACGAGGGGCGCTCCGCGATTCCCCTCGTGTCGTCGGGCGACACGGTTTCCGTGAGTCCGACAGCAAGCTGAGTGCGGCCAACGGCCGCTCCAAATTCCAACTCGACCGAACGGAGAGAGCGAGCGAAGCGAGCGAACGAGAGAGGTCGAAGCACTAGCCACGCGCAGCGCGACGGAGCTTCGACCAGAGCTTGTCGAACGCCTCGCTGACGTCAGCGGACCGGGCGCCGAAGGCGTGGATCGGTCGCCGCTCGCCGATTGCCTGGTTGACGATCACCCGTTGGGGGATCGGCGGTTGCCAGATCGCCTTCCGTCCGACGATGCGGGCCAGCTCCTCGTACCGTCTGTCCGCCTCGTTGCTGATCGCCGGGACCCGATTGACGATCACTCCGGCCAGCTCGAGATCGCTGTTGTGGGTGTCCCACACGTGGTCGATCGCGTCGGCAACGGCGCCGATGCCGCGGAGACCGAGGGCAGCCGGATCGACGACGATGACGGCGAGGTCTGCCGCCGACAAGGCGTTGATCGTCAGCGGGCCGAGCGCGGGTGGACAATCGATCATCACGACCTCGTAGTCGTCGACGACGGGCCACAGCGCTTTGCGCAACCCGTGCGGGGC
>DATBKA010000592.1:0-6634 GCA_036556105.1 Ilumatobacteraceae bacterium
CTTCACCGCGCGTCGGCTGACGCAGGCTTCGGGCTGATCGAGCAGCTCATCGCGATGGTCGTCGTCGTCGGCGCGTTGCTCGGGTTGCTCAGCACGCTCGGCGCGACTGCGCACGGCATCACGGTCAGTCGGCAACGGACGATTGCCGTGTCGTTGGCCAAGCAGACGATCGAGCAGTTGCAGGGGGCGGCGTACACGAGCGTGGCGATGAACCTGTCGAGCATCGTGGCCGAGCCACTGGTCGTCGGGATCGCGCCGAACCAGACTTTCGAAGGCGAGCCGATCGTTCCCGGTGGCACCGAGCCGTATCGGACGACGGTCACTTCCGTCGGGACGACGTTCGTGATCCGCACGTTCGTGACGGCGGTCCCCACCTTCACCGCCGACTACCGCCGTGTCACCGTCATCGTCGACTGGCCCATGGCAGCGCCGGCCCACACGATGCGGTTCTCGTCGTTGGTGTTCCCGTTGGACTACGCCTCGTATCCGGCCAGCTCGGGCGCTGCCGAGGCGCTCGGTGGCGTCATCACCCTGAGCGGAACGCTCGGCGGCGACACGTTCGACAGCGCCCGGGTCGTCCTCCCCGGTGTGCGTGCGGACACCAACGCCTCGACGCTGCGCACCGCCATCGGAGCGACGGCGAGCGCGACCAGCGTCGTCGACGTCGGTGTCGGGCCGATCGCCTCGTTGAGTTGCGAAGGTTCGGGAACCGACGTCGGTCAGTGCCCGCGCCAGACGCTGGAGACCGTCGCCGACAACGACTCGACGTCGACGACCGGCAGCTGGGTGGCCGAGGTCGGCCGAACCTTCGTCAGCGGCGGCATCGACACACCAGGCGGCACGTCGATCGTCACTCCGAGCGGAACGATGACGTCGCGGGCCAGCACCGATGCGTGCGGCGCGTGCGGTTTCGGCGACGCCGACGGCGTGCCGTGGGCAGACGCCACGTTGACCAGCACCACCGGCGCCAGCGGTACGTTCGTCAGCAATCACGGGGTCGGCGCGTTGACCGGCTCGCTGTGGGCGCTGAACAGCGCCTGGTCGCCTTCGGTTTCGGTCGATCACGACACGACAGGCGGCGGCATCGTCACGACCACCGCTCAGCTCAGCGCCCCGTCGCTGCGCATCTTCGAACTGATCGGCGCCCCGCACGCCTTCGAGGGCGCGGTGAAGGTCAGCTCGTTCACCGCCAGGGCCTCCGTCGTGTCCGGGTACACGCTCGCCGCCCCCGACGTCACGACCGGGACGACGTCGCGGCAGGTGCAGTTGTGGGACGGAGACGGATACCGGACCGTGACGATCGTTCCGGGAGCTGCGGTCGACGAAACGGCAACCGGCACGCTGACGATCGGTGATCACATCGTCACCTTCACTTCGCGGGTGCAGTCGCAAGCGTCAACGTTCAGCACGAGCGGCGCCTCACCACGCAACGACGCAGCTGCACAGCACCCGTCCCTGCTGGTGATCACCGTCGACGTGACGATCACGTCGGCGACGATGGTCGTGCCGACGACGACCACGACGACTTCGACCACCACGACGACTTCGACGACCTCCACAACCACGACGACCACGGAGCCGACGTCGACGACCACCACCACGACCGATCCGATGGCGACGACCACGAGCTCCACATCGACCGTTCCGACGGCAACGACCATCGCCGAGACCACCACCACGACGACGGTGCCACCGGTCCCGCTGGTGACCGACCAGTTCTCGATCGTCTTCGACTACGGGCGGGTCTCCGCCCACGACACCTGGCTGGCCAAGGCACCATGAACCGCCATGTCGCTCCGCACGGCCGATCCGCCGATCGAGGGTTCACCCTCTTCGAGATCATGATCGGCGTCGCCATCATGGCGATCGTCACCGCGATCAGCGCCTCGACGTTGATCCTTGCCCACAACGCCACGAACCGCCTCGACAACACGGCGGCGGCCATCGACTCGGCTCGCTTGCTGTCGGCCGAGCTCGACCGTGAGCTGCGCTCGGCGACGTGCATCGAGACGCCGGCAGAGAACACCAGTGGCAACACCTTGACCTTTCAGACACTGTCGGGCACGGACCTCGTCGTGCTGACCTACTCGGTCGCCCTCGGGGCGGTGACCCGGAGCGAGAACCTCGAATCGCCGCGAACGATCATCACCGGAGTCGGCACCACGACGACGGCTTTCACCCAGCTGAGCACGCCTCTGCGGACGGTCTTCGTCAACATCCCGATCAGGTCGGCCAACGGCGGAGAGTTCAATCTGCAGACCACAGTTGCAGGGAGGAACGCATGGAAACCATGTTGAATCACTCACCCACGCGCAACCACGCAGGCGGCGACAAACCACGAGACGTGGGTGCCGCCATGGTGATCGCCGCGATCGTGGCCACGATCGCGATGGCACTTGGCGGCGTCATGCTGTCGCAGGCCAATCGCGAGAACTCGTCGTCGAACAACGACCGCATGCGGCAGCACGCGATCGACGCGGCGATGGCGGGCGCGGTCGTGGCCGCCTCGGCGCTGGCCAACGATCCCACGTATGCCGGCACCGACCCGCAAGACCCGATGACCGTCGCCGACGGTGACGCCCAGTTCGAGATCACCGTCGTCCCCGATCCTGAGGCTCCTACGAGCTTTCGGCGCGTCGTGACCGCCATCGGCTACGCGCCTTCGAAGGCTGCGCCCGTTGCCAGCCGCAGCGTGCGCCAACTCGTCGAGCTCGACCCGATCGAGTTCGAGTACGGGCTGTTCACCGACGGCAGCTACAGCGACGGATCGTCCGGTTCGGTGACCGGTTCGCTGTATGCGGGAGGAAGCATCTCCTTGGGCAACGCCCATGACTACGTCGGCAACCTCTCGGCCATCGGCAGCATCTCGACGGGGTCCAACCAGACGATCACCGGCACGCTCCATGCCAACGGCAGCGTCAGCGTCTCCAACACGTCGACGGTGGTCAACGGCAGCGTCTTCGCCGGTGGCAGCATCACCACAGGCGGAATCGTGCGCGACGTCGCCCAGGCCGGCGGCACCGTCAGCAACTGCGCCAAGGTGCAGGGCTCGTGCATCCAGCACTCGCCGCCGCCACCCGTGCAGGTCCAGCACCTTCCGCAGTTCGTGTACAACCCGGCGAACTACTCGCCACCCCCGGTCAACGTGACGGGCAGCGACTTCGTGACGCGCGTCAAGAACCAGACCTACACGCAAGGCGTCTACAACGTCAGCGGCAGCGTGTCGTTCAAGAACAACGAGACGATGCGCCTCACCGGCAACATGACGATCATCACGTCGGGAAGCCTCACGTTGCCGGGCACGATCACTGGGCCGGCGGGCCAGACGGTGCAGCTTGCGCTGATCATCGGCGGCAGCATGACCGCCCCGAACAACCTGACGATCCCATCGACGGTGCGCACACTGCTGTACACGAACGGCAGCTTCTCGGCCGCCAACCGGCTGATCTTCACCGGCGTGCTGTACACGCACGGGAGCTTCACGATGGGCGCCAACAGCTCGATCACCTACGCACCGGTCGACTCACCAGGCTTTGACTGGACGCAAGCCAACCCGCAGAGCTTCAGCGTGCGCAACATCGCCACCCGGGAGATCACCGGAGCATGACCTCGAAGTAGGAGATTCGGCTCGAATGCAGGTTCGATGGCCGACACCTCAGACCGATGGACGCGCCGCCGCTCCCAGATCAGCTGACGCTTGACAAAGCCCCCGAAGCTGAGCGAAGCGATCCGACGTTGCGCTCGCTGCTCCCGGAGCACATCGCCCACAAGTATCAAGCGACCCCACTGCGCCGCGAGAACGGCGAGCTCGTCGTCGGCATGGTGTCGCCGGGCGACCTGCGCGCCGTCGACGATCTTCGTGCCGCGCTCGGTGAGCGCTTCACGCGCGTGGCGATCACGACCGAGCAACTCACCGATCTTCTCGCCGATCGCCATCAGCTCGACCGCGAGGTCAACAACGTCGCCCAGATCGTGGTCGACGACTCGTTCGACGAGCAACAGGACCTGGCGACGTTGCGGGCAGTCGTCGAAGAGGCGCCGATCGTCAAGTTCGTCAACCTGATCATCCTCCAGGCGGTGCAGGAGCGGGCGTCGGACATCCACGTCGAACCGACCGAGCGCGACCTGCGCATCCGCTACCGGATCGACGGCGTGCTGCACGAGCGGATGCGTCAACCTCGTTCGATCATCCCCGGTGTCATATCCCGGCTGAAGGTGATGGCCGACATCGACATCGCCGAACGGCGAGTCCCGAAGGACGGGCGGATCAGCCTCCAGGTCGACGGGTCCGCGGTCGACCTCCGTGTGTCGACGCTGCCCACCGTCCACGGTGAGAAAGTCGTGATGCGCATCCTCGACCGGGGCAACAGCGTGCAATCCTTGGCCGAGCTCGGCTTCCTGCCTTCGCAGCTCGAGCAGTACGAGCGGGCGTTCCGCAAGCCGTACGGTGCGATTCTCGTCACCGGCCCGACCGGGTCGGGCAAGACCACCACGCTGTACGCGACGTTGAACCTGCTCAACGTGGAGTCACGCAACATCGTCACGGTAGAAGACCCCGTCGAGTACCGGCTCGCCAACGTCAACCAAGTGCAGACGAACATGAAGGCCGGTCTCACGTTCGCCAACGCGTTGCGTTCGATCCTGCGCCAAGACCCCGACATCATCCTCGTCGGCGAGGTCCGCGATCGCGAGACGGGCGTCATCGCCATCGAGGCAGCGCTCACCGGCCACCTCGTGCTCACGACGTTGCACACCAACGACGCGGCCTCGACGCCGTTGCGGTTGATCGAGATGGGGATCGAGCCGTTCCTGGTCACGTCCGCGGTCGACTGCGTGCTGGCCCAGCGGCTGGCGCGGCGCCTGTGCGATCGATGCAAGGTTCCCTTCGTACCGACGGAGGCCGAGCTGACGGCTGCCAAGTGGGACTTCTCCCGCCTGGCGGTCGACGATCTCGTCTTCTACCGCTCAGTCGGCTGCCCGTCATGCGGTGAGACCGGCTACCGGGGTCGGCTGGCAATCCACGAAGTCATGCTCATGACCGAGGAGCTGAACAAGCTCGTCGTCGCCCGCGCCTCGTCTGAACAGGTGCGGCGCCTTGCCGAGGATCAAGGGATGCTCGACCTGCGCAGCGACGGCCTGGCGAAGGTCGCCCTCGGCATCACAACGCTCTCGGAGGTGTCCCGTGTTGTCACATGAACAGAACGGACTGGTCACAGTCCTCCCGCCGCCCCCGCCGACCTTCACGGCCCGAGTGCCGCAGCACCTCGACGAGTTGCTCGAGCATTGCCTCGCCCTCCGCGGTTCCGACCTCCATCTCGCCGCCGGCGCACCACCCACAGTGCGCGTCGACGGCGTGCTACGGCCGATCGAGGGCTACGGCAACCTGCACGGCGACATGATCGAACGCCTGGTGTTCTCTGTGCTCAACGAACGCAAGATCGCCGCCTTCCACAACGAACTCGAGCTCGACACGAGCTACTCGATCCCGGGCAAGAGCCGATTTCGGATGAACGTGTTCCGTCAGCGCGGCGCGATCGGCGCGGTGCTGCGCACGATTCCGTTCCACATCCCCGAGTTCGACAGCCTGCGTCTGCCGGCTGTGATCGAGACGTTCGCTCACTTGCCGCGGGGCCTCGTGCTGGTGACCGGCCCGACAGGGTCCGGCAAGTCGACCACGCTGGCCGCTCTGCTCGACATCATCAACCGCACCAAGCCGGTGCACATCCTGTCGTGCGAGGATCCGATCGAGTTCCTCTACGACCACAAGAAAGCGATCGTCAACCAACGTGAGGTCGGGGAGGACACGAAGACGTTTGCCTCCGCGTTGAAGCGGGCGTTGCGCGAAGACCCCGACGTGCTCCTGGTCGGCGAGATGCGCGACTTGGAGACGATTCACATGGCGTTGACCGCGGCCGAGACCGGCCACCTGGTGTTCGCCACGCTCCACACTCAGTCAGCGCCGCAGACGGTCGACCGCATCGTCGACGTGTTCCCACCCGACCAGCAAGGCCAGATCCGCGTCATGCTCGCCTCGACGCTGCAGGCGGTGGTGACCCAGCAGTTGTTGCCGAGCGCCGACGGACACGGCCGTGCCGCCGCGGTCGAGATCCTCATTGCCACTCCTGCCGTGCGCAACCTGATCCGCGAGAGCAAGGGACATCAACTGGCGAGCCAGATGCAGGCCGGCGGCAAGTTCGGCATGGTGACTATGGACCAGAACTTGTCCGAGCTCGTTCGCCTCAAGCGGATCACCCTGGAATGCGCGTTCGAACGCGCCGCCAGCCCCGATGACCTGCGAACGCTGCTCGGCATGAAGCCAATGGCTGGTGGCTGAGATGAGCACAACGTACGCCTACAAAGTTCGTGACAAGGCCGGGGCGGTGCACAAGGGCAGCATCGAAGGTCAGAGCGAGCAACTCGTCGTCGCCAAGCTGCGCGAGCTGGGCTACGTGCCGGTGTCGGTGATCGCGCGCAGCCGCTCGCGGCTCGACGTCGACGTCAACGTCCGCAACAAGAGCGGCAAGATCGGGCTGCAACCGATCGTCGTGTTCTCGCGGCAGCTGGCCACCATGGTCAGCTCGGGCCTGACGCTGATCCGGGCCCTCGCCATCCTGTCCGAGCAGACCGAGTCGAA
>DATBKA010000593.1:0-7072 GCA_036556105.1 Ilumatobacteraceae bacterium
CCTCTACGAGGAAGCGACGGCACCGCTGATCGAGTACTACGAGCAGCAGGGGCGCCTGGCAGTCGTCAACGGTGTCGGCACACCTGAGCAGGTCTTCCGGCTGCTGGCGGCCGCGGTCGACGCCCGCCGTTGAGGTCGGTCGTGCGTCGCTTGCCACGCCGTTCGCCTGACGAGCTGGGGGCGATGCGCGCCGCCGGCCGGGTGGTTGCCGAGATGCACGAGGCGATCCGCGCCGCGGCCCGACCCGGAGTCACCACGTTGCACCTCGATCGAGTGGCGCGCGACGTGCTCGCCGCCCGCCGGGCGACGTCGAACTTCCTCGGGTATCACGGCTACCCGGCCACGATCTGCGCCTCGGTCAACGACGAGGTCGTGCACGGGATCCCCAACGAGCGCGCCTTGCGTGAGGGAGACGTGCTGTCGATCGATTGCGGGGCGATCGTCGACGGCTGGCACGGGGACGCAGCGTTCACCATGGGCATCGGGTCGATCGACCCCGAGGCGCGGCGGCTGATCGACACCGCTGATCGCGCCTTGGCGGCAGCGGTGCAGGCGATGCGCGCCGACGGGCATCTGGGCGACATCGGCGCCGCGGTCGACGCCGTCGTCAAGGCCGCCGGCTACGGCAGTCCCCGCGACTACTGCGGCCACGGCATCGGCCGGGCGATGCACGAAGAGCCCGACGTCGAGAACCGCGGCGTCGCCGGCAGGGGCCCGCGCCTCGAGCCGGGCGTCGTCCTGGCGATCGAGCCGATGCTGATCGCCGGCGGCCACGACGACGTGATGGTGCTCGACGACGACTGGACCGTCGTCACCGCCGACGGCTCCCTCGCCGCACACACCGAGCACACGGTCGTCGTCACCGAGCACGGGCCGGAGATCCTGACCCGCCTCTGACGAGGTTGCTTCAGCGTTGGGCGACGCCGTCGATGACGGTGGGCGTGCCCTCGAGGATCGTGTGGCGGACCTTGCCGCGCAGCGTGCGCCCGGCGTACGGGGTGTTGCGGCTCTTGCTGGCCAGCTGAGCGGGAACGACGGTCCACTCCGCCGCCGGGTCGAAGACGACCAGGTTGGCCGGCTCGCCGGCCGCGATCGGCCGGCCGTGGCGATCGGCGATCTGGGCGATGGCTGCCGGCTTCCAGCTCAGCGCGGCGAGGACCTCGGCCAGCGGCATGTCGAGCTCGCTGATCGCCAGTGCGAGGGCCGTCTCCAGACCGAGCATCCCCGGCGGGGCCTGGTCGAGTGGTGCCTGCTTGGACTCGGGAGGGTGGGGTGCGTGGTCGGTGGCGATCGCGTCGATCGTGCCGTCGGCGAGGCCCGCTTTGATCGCGGCGATGTCGGCCGCGGTGCGCAACGGTGGGTTGACCTTGTACACGGCGTCGTAGGTCGTCAGCAGTTCGTCCGTCAACGTGAAGTGGTGGGGAGTTGCCTCGGCAGTGACGGCCAAGCCGTCGGCCTTGGCCGCGCGGACCAGTTCGACGCTGCGCGCCGTGGAGAGGTGGAGCAGGTGGACGCGGCCGCCGGTGAGGCGGGAGAGCTCGATGTCGCGGTGCACCATCAGCTCCTCGGCGATCGCCGGCCAGCCGGGCAAGCCGAGGTGACTGCAGCACGAGCCCTCGTGCATCACCGCACCTTTGGTGAGCGACGCCACTTCGCAATGTTGGGCGAGGGTGATGCCGAGGGCTCGGCCGTACTCCATCGCGTGGCGCATCAGCTGTGGATCTTGGACGCCGTTGCCGTCGTCGGTGAAGATCCGTACTCCCGCCGCGGCCAGCTCACCGAACGGAGCCAGTGCCTTTCCTTCGCGGTTGATCGTGATGCAACCCGCGGGCCGCACGTCGCACAACCCGGCCCGTGTTGCCTGGCCGCGGACGAACTCGACGACGGCGAGTGAGTCCTGCGCCGGCTCGGTGTTGGGCATCGCCACGATCGCCGTGAACCCTCCCAACGCGGCGGCGCGGCTCCCGGTCTCGATGGTTTCGGCGTCCTCGCGGCCGGGCTCGCGCAGATGCACGTGCAGGTCGACGAGGCCAGGAGCGACGACGCATCCACCTGCGTCGAGTGAGGTGTCACCGGGCAACGAGGAACCGACCTCGACGACCCGGCCGCCGTCGATGGCGACGTCGGTCCGGCGCTCCCCGGTTGCGTCGATCACCGAACCGCCGCGGATCACGAGACGGGTCATGCCGGTTCTCCGCGCAGGTCGGTGCCCGAGCCGAGCAGCTGGAACAGCACCGCCATCCGCACCGCGACACCGTTGGTGACCTGGTCGAGGATCACCGACCCGGGCAGCTCGGCCGGGTCGACGACCATCTCCACGCCGCGGTTCATCGGCCCTGGGTGCATGACCAGCGACTGCGGCGCGAGATGCGCGGCGCGAGCCGCCGTCAGCCCGTACATCGCCGAGTACTCGCGCAAGCTGGGCAGCAACGCATCGTCCATCCGTTCACGCTGCACGCGCAGCAGGTACAACACATCGAGAGCGTCGAGTACGGCGTCGAGGTCGTGGGAGAGCTCGATCGGCCAATCCTCGACATGGGGCGGCAGCAATGTCGGCGGGGCAACCACGGTGACATGCGCGCCCAGTGCGGTGAATGCCTGGACGTTGCTGCGCGCCACTCTGCTGTGCTTGATGTCGCCGACGATGGCAATGCGCAACCCGTCGAAGCCGTCGCGCCGGTTGAGGTTGGTGCGGATCGTGTAGCAGTCGAGCAGCGCTTGCGTCGGGTGCTGGTGCCAGCCGTCGCCGGCGTTGATCACGCTCGCCGTCGTCCATTGCGTGATGAGCTGTGGCGCGCCGCTCGACTTGTGCCGGACGACGAAGGCATCGACTCCCATCGCCGAGATCGTCTCGATGGTGTCGCGCAAGCTCTCGCCTTTGTTGACGCTGCTCGACGACACGGCGAAGTTCATCGTGTCGGCGCTGAGCCGCTTCGCCGCGGTGTCGAAGCTGGTGCGCGTCCGCGTCGAGTCCTCGAAGAACAAGCTGACGACGTTCTTGCCGCGCAGCGCAGGAACCTTGGGAATCGGCCGTTGGGAGATCTCGACCATGTGATCGGTGAGCTCCAGCAAGCCGTGGATGTCGGCCGCCGACAGGTCGCCGATGGACAACAGGTGCTTCACGCGATCACCACCCCATCGGCACTGACCCGCACGTCCTCGTCGCTCGCGGTGGGCAGGTTCTTGCCGACGTAGTCCGGGCGGATCGGAAGCTGGCGATGACCGCGGTCGACGATGACCGCGAGTTGCACGGCGTGCGGCCTGCCGTAGTCGTTGAGCGCCTCGAGCGCGGCACGCACCGTGCGTCCGGTGTAGAGCACGTCGTCGACCAGCACCACCGTCGCGCCTTCCAACGACACGGGAATCGCCGTGACGTGCCCGGGCACGATCGGCCGCAGGCCGACGTCGTCGCGGTGGAAGCTGACGTCGAGCGAACCGACCGGAACCGACTGCTCGATGCCTCCGAGGATCTCGGCCAGTTCGGTGGCGATCCATACGCCGCCGCGTTGCAGGCCGACCAGGACGACGCCGTCGGTGCCATGGTTCCGCTCGACGATCTCGTGAGCGATGCGGGTGAGCGCCCGGCGCACGTCGTCGGCACTCAAGACCTCTCTGGGCCCGGTGGTTGGGGGCATCGCTTCCTTCCACGTATCGGCCTCACGGGACCGATTTCACGTTCGGGGCCTGATGTTACCGGGTCGTTCGCCGAGGCTCTAGGGTCGCGCGGCAAGGCGTCATCGCACTGGGGGGTTGATGAGCACGCACTGGATCGTCGAGGGGCGAATCGACCCGCGCTGGCCGATCAACACGCGCGGCAACATCGGCGAGGTCTTCCCCGAAGTGCTGACGCCGCTCACCTACAAGCTGGGCGTGATCCCTGCCGAGAAGGGATGGCGCGACGCGTTCCGGCAGATGGGTGTGCTTGCTCCGAACGACCTCCGTCGCGAGGCACCGACGATCATCGGCCTGTACGGCGGCTACGGGTATCTCGACCTGTCGTTCTTGCGCATCGCCGGCGTCCGCGCCCCGGGTTCGAGCCCAGACGTCATCGACAAGAGCCTGTTCGGGGAAGGCAGCCCGCCGCCGTACCAGCCGCAGAAGGGCGACAAGAACCTGCGGTGCTCGGTGAAGATGTTGCGCACCGTGCTCAAGGCGCTGTCGATCGATGACCTACCTCCACAGGTCTCCGATTCGCGTCGGCGTGCCGACGAGTGGGCCGCCCGGCGTCCGGCGCTGACGGCCTCGAACGAGGAGCTGCTCGACTACCTGCAGGAGTATCGCAACGTCTTCGCCCCTGTCTTCACCAACCACATGCTCACGACCTTCACGGCGTCGATCGTCGGCGGCATCCTCGCCGACGGCGCGGTGGCGGCAGGAGACCCGGCATTGGTGACTCGGCTGATGGGCGCGTTCGGAGAGGTGGCGTCGGCTCGGTACGCCAACGGCATGTGGAGCGTGGCGCAGCTCGTGCGGGCCAGCCCGGCGGTCAGCGCCGAGTTCGACCGCGGCGTCAGCGGTCTCATGGATCGTCTAGCCGACGTGCAAGAAGCAGACGAGTTCCGCGTCGCCTTCTACCGCTTCCTCGCCGAGCTCGGCCACCGTGGTCCGAACGACTGGGAGCTGTCCAGCCGAACGTGGGAGAACACACCCGACCTGGCCTTGCACGCGATCGACCGGATGCGCTTGTCCGATCGCGATCTCGATCCGGCGACTCGCCTCGGCGACGTCGAGCAGCTGCGCGCCGATGCCGCGGCGGCCGTCCTTCCGCATCTGAAGCTGCTCGACAAGGTCAACTTCAAGAAGGCACTCAAGGTGATCGGCTTCTGGTTCCGGGGCCGTGAAGGGACTCGCGACCAGGCGATCCGCATGCACCTGCCGACGCGGCAGGTGTTCTTCGAGCTGGCTTCGCGCTGCACGGACGGTGGTGGCTGGAGCGACCCACGCGACGTCGCCTTGCTCGACCCGTTCGACGAGCTGCCGCAGTGCCTGACAGATCCGGCGAAGTGGACCGACACGATCCTCGAGCGAGCGGCGCTGCGCGATCGGTTCGCGGCTGTCGAACCGCCGTTCTTCATCAGCTCGCAGGAGGAGGTGCCGGGGATCGAGGAGCTCGAGGCGCAGATGCGACCGAAGCCCGTGCCGGCCGCGGCCGGCGCGGTGCTCCAGGGCGCAGGCGGGTGCGCGGGCGTGGCCCGCGGCCGGGCCCGCATCGTGCTCGACCCCGGAGACCCGAACGACCTCCAGCCGGGCGACGTGCTCGTCGCCCCGCTCACCGACCCGGCATGGACGCCGCTGTTCCTGCCTGCTGCGGCGGTGGTCGTCAACGTCGGCGCCCTGATGAGTCACGCCATCATCGTCAGTAGGGAGCTCGGCATCCCCTGTGCGATCAGCGTGACGGATGCGACCGGGCGGATCCCCGACGGCGCGCTTGTCGAGGTCGACGGCGCGGCCGGGACGGTGACGATCCTGGCTGACGCGGCGTCGTAGCTGCGACGCCAGAGAACGCGATCGCCGCATGGCGTCCTAGCCTGAGTGGTCCGGGCGAGGAGGCATCGCGTGTCGATCGAACGTGAGCTCAAGCTGACGGCAGACGTTGACATGACCATGCCTGACCTCAGTGGTCTGGCGAGGGACGCAACGGTGGGTGAACCGACGCGACTGAAGCTGAATGCCGTGTACTACGACACGCCGACCCTGGCGTTGGCACGCTCGGGGGTGACGCTGCGATCGCGCACTGGCGAAGGCGCTCCGGTCTGGACGCTGAAGATCCCGTGCCAGGGCGGCTCGCTGTTGTCACGCCACGAGTACACGTTCGATGAACCGCTCGGACCAGTCCCCCAGCAGGCGCGATTGGCGGCTCGGGCGTTGACGCGCGATCAAAGCCTGGCGCCCGTGATCGTGCTGACGACCGATCGAACGGAGGTGACGATCAGCACCGAGGGTGAACCAGCGCTCAAGGTGTGCGACGACGTGGTGGTCGCCGAAGGAGGCGCTGTTTCGTTGCCCAAGTTCCGCGAGATCGAGGTCGAGACAGTGTCCGACGACGTCGACGCCGGTCTGGTCGATGCCGCAGCAGCGAGGCTTCGGGCCGCCGGGTGCCGCGACGACGCCGCCATTCCGAAGGCCTTGCGCGCCCTCGGCGACCGAGCCAACGACCCGCCCGACGTAGCGACGTCGGCACTGACCAAACGTGCCACGGTGGGCGAGCTGCTGCGACACGTGATCTCCAAGTCCGTGGCCCAGATCGTCGAGCACCACGCGGGCGTGTACCTGGGCGACGACCCAGAGGACCTGCACGACCTCCGCGTTGCGGCGCGTCGCCTTCGCTCGGACTTGCGTACCTTCGCTCCGGTGCTCGATCGGCACTGGACGACGTGGCTACGCGACGAACTGGCGTGGCTGGGCGGCGAGGTCGGGCGTGGTCGCGATGCCGACGTTCTGGCTGAACGGCTCCGTGCATGCATCGCCACGCTGCCGGTCGAGGAGCGAGGCGCGGCCGCCCGCCTGCTGAATCGGGTCGACGCGACGAGAGTCGAGGGTCGCCAGCACGTCGTGGCGGCGCTGTCGAGCGATCGGTACGTCGTGCTGCTCGATGCGCTCGTCGAAGCTGCCAACGATCCGCACTTTGCCGCGGATCCCCCTGACATCAACCAGCAGCGCGCCCGCAAGATCGTCCCTGATCTCGTTCGTAAACCGTGGCGGCGCGTTCGGCGCGCCGTCGATGGCCTCTCCGATGAATCCCCAGACTCGGCGTTCCACCAGGTTCGCATCCGGTCGAAGAGGGTTCGGTACGCCGCCGAGGCCGTCACGCCACTGTTCGGGCGTGACGCTCGACGCTTCGCGAGGGCGATGGCCGACGTCCAGACGGTGCTCGGTGATCACCAAGACACCGTCGTGGCCGAGGCGTGGCTGCGCGCCGCGGCCAAGGACGACCCGTCGTCGCGCCTCGCGGTCGGAGAGCTGATCAACATGCAGCGCGGCGAGCGACGGCAACTGCGCAAGACGTTCAAGTCGGTGTGGAAGAAGGCGTCGCGGCGCCGGCTCCGGGCGTGGCTCCGCTGAGTGCTCGGGA
>DATBKA010000594.1:0-3841 GCA_036556105.1 Ilumatobacteraceae bacterium
CGACGAGACGCTCGGGGCACTGACCGACCTCGTCCGCCACGGCAAGGTGCGCTACATCGGCAGCTCGACCGCGCCGGCGTGGAAGGTTCTCGAAGGCGTGCTCGTCGCCGAGCTGAAGGGGCTGGCCCACTTCGTCACCGAGCAGCCGCCGTACAACCTGCTCGATCGCCGCGTCGAGAACGAGCTCGTCCCGATGGCACTGCACTACGGGATCGGGCTCCTGCCCTGGTCCCCGCTGGCGATGGGTGTGCTCGCCGGGCGCTACGCCGACGACGACATCCGTCCCGAGGGATCGCGCGCCAGCCTCCGCGGCGGGATCTACGCCGAACGCGTCAGCCAGGGCGCGGTCGAGGCGGGCAACCGGTTCGTGCGCGTGGCGGGCGACGCCGGCATCGACCCGGCCCGGCTCGCCATCGCCTGGGTGATGAACCAACCGGCGGTCACGGCGCCGATCATCGGGCCGCGCACCGTCGAACAGCTCGAGCACCTGCTGCCAGTGATGGACATGACGGTGCCGGCGGATGTCAGCGCGGCCTGCGACGAGATCTGCGCGCCGGGCAGCGCGGTGGCCAACTTCCACAACTCGGCACCCTGGATGAAGATGAGAATTGGCTGAAATCGCGACGGCCCTGGGTGGAGCTCCGTCGCGCCGCCTCTTAGCGTCGCCACCGACCGAGAGGAAGCGTTCATGCCCGACGACATCGCTGGAGTCCCGACCCACCCACTGATCGTGCACATCCCTGTGGTGATGGTTCCGCTGGCGCTCATTGCGGTGATCGCCTATCTCGCCATCAAGCCGTGGCGCCGGCCCCTGGCGTGGGTTGCCGGGGCGCTGAGTGCCGGGGGTGCTGTGGGTGCGGTGCTTGCTGCCTCGACCGGCGAGTCGTTGCGCGAACGAGTGCGTGTGACCGAGGCCGTGGAGGAGCACGCCGAGATGGGGGAGACGGCGCGCCTGTTGGCGTTCATCTTCTTCGTGGTCGTCGCCGCTCTCGTGATCTACCAAGAGGTACGTTCCCGCCATGTCGAGCCGGTCGACGCTGCGGTGCAGCCGCCGGGCGAGTCGCACCGCGAGCGCAGGGTCGTCTCGCTCGTCCGTCACCGCCTGGTCGCGCCGGTCCTTGCCGCGCTGCTGATCGTCACCGGCGGGGCAGCGGTGTGGAGCTTGGTCGCCGCCGGTCACGCCGGAGCCAAGATCACATGGGAAAAGATCGACCAACCGTAAGAGCCGTTCGACCGTATCGTTTGGGCACGTCACAGCGCATGATGAGGGCATGAGGACAACGTTCCATCGCCCGCGATCCGCCATGGCGCTCGCCGTTGTGGCCGCGGCCCTGGTCGGGTGCAGTGGCAGCGACGCCTCGGATGGCACTCCGCTGCCGTCGATCGCATCGACGACGACGACGCTGCCGCCCGCGCCGAGCACTGCGGCCACGACCATCCCGACGACCTCCAGTGTGCCTGCAACAACGACGGCGCCGCCGACAACCACCGAGCCGCCGACGACCACCGCCGCCTGTCCGGTGTTCACCGATACCGATGTCAGTTCCGACGGGTTCCCCGGCCGGCTGTCCGGCCTCGTCGGTGCGGACGTGCGTGCCGGTGCTCACCCGTGCTTCGAGCGCTTCGTGCTCGAGCTCCAAGGCACCGGTGACTTCCCCGGCTATCGCGTCTTCTACCAGGACCCGCCGATCACCGACGACCCTCGCGGCGAGCCGGTCGACGTGGCCGGGAACGCCTTCATCGTCGTCGTGGTCGAATCGTGGATGACGACCATCGAGGGCGAGGGATATCACGGCGCAACCCGCATCACACCGCCGAACGTCTCCCACATCAAGGAACTGGTCATGCTCGGCAACTTCGAGAGCGTCACCACATGGGCGATCGGCGTGGACGAGCGCAAGCCGTTCAAGGTGTCGGTGCTCGATGGCCCGCCGCGGCTGGTCGTCGACATCTCCACCGCGTGACGAGTAGGTCGGCCGTGCCACGACGCGCAGGCGCGCAAGGGACTTTGGTCCCTAACTGCTGCCCAGTGCCGGGCTGATAATCAAGGTATGGCAACCAAGATCGTCGTCGGCGTCGATGGCTCGGAAACCTCGTGGAAGGCCTTGCGTTGGGCGGCCTATGCAGCCCGTCGCCGCCACGCTGAGCTGCGCATTGTTTCGTGTTACACGTTCGCCGGGTACCGAGGGCTCGATGGTGCCGTCTACCCGAGCGCGATCGATCTCGACACGCTGAAGGAGGGCGCGACCGCTGTGATCAATCGGGCCATCGCTGTCGTCGAAACGATCGACGCAGGTCTCGTGGTCGATGGCGTCACGCCCCTGTCCGCGCCGGTTGCCGGCATCACCGACGAAGCCCGGCCCGGCGACGAGATCGTCGTCGGCGCGACGGGCCACTCCGGCCTGCTCGGGGGCCTGCTCGGCTCTGTGGCCACCGGTGTTGTCCATCGTGCTCACGTCCCCGTGGTGGTCGTTCCCGCCGAATCGGGCGCAGAGGCCGGTGATCGAATGAGCAAGATCGTCGTCGGTGTGGACGGGTCGGCGGAGTCGCTCGTCGCTCTGCACTGGGCCTACGACGAGGCTGCGGCCACCGGTGCCGACCTCGATGTCGTGCACGCCTGGCTGTATCCGTATCCCGTGTCCGATGATTCGCCGCGGGAGGTCCGCCGGCCGATGGAGCTCGACGCCCAACGCGAGCTGGAGGCCAGCGTGCAGGCGCTCGGCCCGAAGTTGACGGACGGCTCGGTTCGCGTCCACCCGCAGCTCTACGAGCACACCCCGGCCGATGCACTGATCGAGGACGGTGAGAACGCCGATCTGATCGTGGTCGGGTCACGTGGACGCGGTGGGTTGCGCGCCCGCCTGCTCGGCTCGGTCAGCAGGACCACGATCCAGCATGCGCCGTGCCCGGTGGCCGTCGTGCGCGGCCCGGAGAATGAAAGGTCTCGTTGACAGATAGGAACGTGGAAAGGAGAACATCATGGCAACATCACTCGTCCGCCGCCCCGACCTGTTCGGCCGCCTCGCCGACTGGCTGGAGCTTCCCGAGTTCGGCCGCTTCGCCGACGGACCGCGGTTCGCCGAGCTGATCAAGATCGAGCAGAAGGTCGCCGACGGCAAGTTGGAGATCCGCGCCGAGATGCCGGGAATCGATCCTGACAAGGATGTCGACATCTCGATCGAGGATGACGTGCTGACGATCAAGGCTGAGCGTCGCGAGGAGAAGAAAGGTGAGCGCGAGGGTGCGTCGTTCAGCGAGTTCCGCTACGGCTCGTTCATGCGATCCCTGCGGGTTCCGAAGTCGACCTCGGTGAAAGACGTCAAGGCGACGTACAAAGACGGCATCCTCACGATCGTCGTTCCGGCTCCCGTCGACACAAAGCCGGAAGCGTTCAAGGTGCCGGTCAGCTACGCGTAGTTCGATAGGAGATCTACGTCAATCAGGAGTAGTTCGCGAGACCCCTTCGGGTGCGGGTGGTAGTGGTCGTCCGTCCTCGTGGGGTAGAAAATGGCGTTGTGGGTGACCCGGCGCAGAATCCCTGGGCCTTGTTCGAAAGCATTCCGGAGATGGTCGTCGTCGTTGATCTCGACGGCACGATCCTCTACGCGAACGCCCACAGCTCCGACTTGGTCGGCTGGCCGGCCGAAGAGCTGATCGGGCAGAAGGTCGAAGTGCTGCTGCCGGCGGCGTTGCACGACGTCCACCGCGCCCACCGCAAGACGTACAACCACAGCCCGAAGTCGAGACCGATGGGCAGCGGATTGCTGCTCAGCGCGTTGCACCGCAGCGGGCGCGAGGTGCCCGTCGAGATCGCCTTGAGCCCGCTCGAGGGTGAGATCGC
>DATBKA010000595.1:0-1774 GCA_036556105.1 Ilumatobacteraceae bacterium
TTGAACGCCTCGAGCGCGTCCACGACCACGAACCGTGAACCGACGACGACATCTTCGTCGGGGAAGGCCATCAGCGCCCGGTGGAACGCCTCGCTCATCAGGCCCTTCAGCACCTGATCGCGCTTGCTGGTGCGCTTCACGCTCATCAACCCGATCAGCACGCAGGGCGTGCCGCCGATGCGCTCGAGGGTCGAGAACGTGCAGCCGTGCAGCTTGTCGTCAATGCGGGCGGTGGTGCACAACACCCAATCTTCCTTGGCCTTCGACAACACTCCGATGTCGAACGCTCCCCCCATGGACGCCATCTCGTCGAGATCGGCGTCGGTGAGCGCTGCACAGTCCCTGGTTTCCACCTGGATTGGCATGCTGGTCGAGCTCCCTATGTCGTCGTGCGAGGTTTCCATTCTGCCAGACGACGGTGCCCTCCGAAAACGTGGAGGGCGATACTAAAGCACAACGGCGTCGTGACCGAGCAACATGCGCAGTTCTCCCACGGCGCGATCGAGGTCGACGCAGAACTCGTCTGCCAGGCGCAACACCTTGCCTTGACCGATGTGCAAGAACACCGGAGACGCACCCGGATGCTCACGCAGGATCTTGCGGATCTGGTGGATCTTGAGCTCGTTCAACGACGTCGACGGCACCTTCAGGCGGAGACATGCTGACGACGCGTCGAGAGCCTCGACGATGGCGACATCGAGCGCGGTGAACCCGACACGTGTCTCGTCGCGCTTGTCGATGCGACCTTTGACCGTGACGATGGCGTCGTCGACCAGCTTGTGACCGAGCTCCATCAAGGCTCGCGGGAACACGGTGACCTCGATCGTGGCGTCGAGGTCTTCGAGGATGAACACCGCCATCTGATCACCCTTCTTGGTGAACTTGCGGGCCAGGTTGGTGATCACCCCGCCCAGCACCAGCACGGCACCGTCGTCGCGTTCGGCGGCCTCGGCGAGCCCGCAGTCGACCTTGCGCCGCAACGCCGCCTCGACGCCGAGCAGCGGGTGATCGGACACGTAGAGGCCGAGCATCTCCTTCTCGAAGCGCAGACGGTCGCTCTTGTCGAACTCGTGCGGCGGAATGGCGATGCGCTCGTCGAAGCCTTCGACCCGCTGGCCGCCGACGTCGCCGAACAGGCTCATGACTCCCTGATCGCGCTCGCGGCGGCGCACCAACGTGGCGTCGATGATCTGCTCGAAGACCATCAGCAGGCCGCGGCGCGGATGGCCGAGCGAGTCGAACGCGCCGGCCTTGATCAGCGACTCGACGGTGCGCTTGTTGAGCACCGGCTCGGGAACCCGCTCGGCGAAGTCGTGGAACCCGACGAAGGGGCCACCGGCATTGCGTTCCGCCAGCAGCAGCTCGACCAGGCCCTCGCCGACGTTGCGGATGGCCGACAGCCCGAACGTGATCGCCCCCGTGCACCCGGCGACGGCCTCACCGCCGATCTCGTCGACCGCGATCGGGGCGAAGTCCATCACCGATCGGTTGACGTCGGGCGTAAGCACCTTGATGCCGCCAGCGCGAGCGTCGGAGAGGTAGACGGCGGCCTTGTCGAGGTTGCTCTTGACGCTGGACAGCAGGCAGGCGAAGTACTCGACCGGGTGGTGGGCCTTCAAGTACGCGGTCTGGTAGGCGACCAGGCCGTAGCCGAAGGCGTGGCTCTTGTTGAACGCGTAGTCGGCGAACGGTTCGATGATGTCGAACAGCTGGCTGCCCAGCTGCGCCCCGTAGCCGGTGGTCTCACAGCCGGCGATGAACTTCTGCCGTTCCT
>DATBKA010000596.1:0-7957 GCA_036556105.1 Ilumatobacteraceae bacterium
TCGACGTGCATGCGCGTGATCTCCGCGGTCGAGGCATCGATGCGGTGGTAGGCAGCGCACGCCACCGCCACATCGTCAAGGGCGGCGATGACGAAGGCGCCGTCGTCACCAACGACCGGGCGTGGATCCCAGGCCGCGCCGGCGAGCAGTTGCTGAGCGCGCTCGTCGTCGACACCAGCGCGGTCGATGACGAGTGCCGGATGGTTCTGACCCATCTCGAACGCATAGGGCGAGGGACCGAAGGCATCGATGAAGTCGAGCCGGCCCTTGGCGTCGTCGGTCGTCGGCAACTCGCTGGCCGGCAGCCACCACAGCGCGGTGCGGCTGGCACCGTCGACGAACCACTCGCTGCGCCGGCGGAAGAAGTCGCGGTGCACGCCTCTGTAGGCGAATGCTTTGAGGTCGCCCAGCGATTTCCACACCGTGAGGTTGACGATGACCAACGGGTCGTCGAAGACGCGGATGTCGGTCGCATCGCCACCCTCGGACTGGAGCCGCCAGACGTACCCGGCCGAATGCTCGCCGGCACCGTTGACAGTCGGCAGCGCGTCGACGAAGTCGGCGATGCGCGGATCGTCGATCGGGTGGCGCAGGGTGGCGATGTTGAGCTGGGCGAGGTGGCGCTGCACGTTCAGCCGCCGGGTCAACCGGCGGCGAGGGCCGCGGCCTTGCGCTTCTTGCGGACGTGGCGGGCGATCTCGATGAGGATGTTCGTCCCGATGGCCAGACCGAAGGCGAACAGGAACGCCTTGTTGTGATCGTCCTTGAACGCCTCGCCGCCGAGGCGGCCGAGCAGCGCCGCGTAGGTCGCCCAGATCACGGTGGCCACCACCACCCAGCGCATGAACCACGCCCGTCGTTGACGAGTGATGCCGCACGACAAGGTCAACGCGGTACGACCACCAGGGATGAACCGCGCCGTGATCAGCAACAGCCCGCCGCGGGAGTGGATCTGATCGCGGGCCCAGGCCAGCTTCGTGGCGAAGCGCGGGCGCCGCTCGGCGCGGCGGCTGAAGCGCTCACTGGCCCGGTGGCCGATGTGGAATGCCGTGTTGTCGCCCAGGAACGCGCCGAGTGCGCCGACGGCAATGACGATCAGCAAGCTCTGGTTGCCTTGGCTGGCGGCGACGCCGCCGATGATCACACAGGTCTCGCTGGGCACCACGGGGATGACCGAGTCGAGGAACGCGATCACGGCAATGATCGCGAGGAACCACCAGTGGCTGGAGATCCGGTCCAGCCAATCGGTGAGGTCGGTGACGATTCCGGCGAGCATGGTGTGGCTCGCAGGCTATCGAGCCACAAGCCCCGAGCGGAGCGCTCGGGCGACTCGTTCGGCGTCGTCGGTGGTGGGGCCGCTGACGGTGAGATGGCCCATCTTGCGACCCGGCCTGGCGCTCGACTTGCCGTACAGGTGCAGCGATGCCTGCGGGTGGGCCAGCGCAGCCTCCCACCGCGGCTCTCCACCCGCCCACAGGTCACCGAGCAGGTTCACCATGGCGACGGCCGGTGTGGTGAGCGCAGGGTCGCCGAGCCCGGCCCCGCACACGGCGCGCACCTGTTGTTCGAACTGGCTGGTGCGGGCGGCATCGAGGGTCCAGTGCCCGCTGTTGTGCGGGCGTGGGGCCAGCTCGTTGACCAGCAGCCGGTCGTCGACGACGAACATCTCCACGGCCAGGACTCCCACGTAGTCGAGGGCGGTGGCGATCTGCGTGGCGAGGGCGTGGGCGGCCGGCGCGGGGTAGGGGACGATGGTGCAGTCGAGGATGCCGGCGACGTGTGTGTTCGCGGCGACGGCGTAGTCGGCGACGTCACCGGCGTGACTGCGGGCGAGCACGACCGACACCTCGGCATCGAGGTGCAAGCGTTGTTCGAGCACGCACGGCTGCCGATCGAGGCGGTCCCACGCCGCATCGAGCTCGCTGCCCGACGCGACATCCACCTGACCCTTGCCGTCATATCCGAGACGAGCCGTCTTCAGGATCGCTGGATACGCGAAGTCGCCCGCCTCGACGACGTGCCGCGCCGTCTCGATCTCGGCGTACGGAGCGATCGGGATGCCCAGGCCGGCGACGAACGCCTTCTCGGCGCGGCGATCCTGGGCGATGGCGACCGCTTCAGCGGAAGGGTGCACCTCGACGTGCTTGGCGAGCCATTCCATCGTCGACGCCGGCGGGTTCTCGAACTCGGTCGTCACGACTGCACATCGGTCGGCGAGCTCGGCCAGCGCATGCTCGTCGTCGTAGGCGGCGACGACGTGGCGGTCGGCGACCTTTCCCGCGGGGGCATCGCGATCCGGGTCGAGCACGACGGTCGTGTAGCCCATCGTTCGCGCCGCCAGCACGAAGTAACGCCCGAGCTGGCCGCCGCCGAGCACGCCGACCGTCGCCGGCGGGACGATCACGAGGGTGGCAGCACCGACGCGGCGGCATCGTCGTGTCGCTGCCGACGGTACGCGTCCAGTGCCTTGCGCAGTCTCTCGTCGTCCGCGGCCAACAGGGCGACAGCGAACAGCGCTGCGTTCGTGGCCCCCGCCTCGCCGATGGCGAACGTCGCCACCGGGATGCCGGCGGGCATCTGCACGATCGAATAGAGCGAGTCCTGACCGGCCAAGTGCCGCGAGGGAACCGGCACACCGAGGACCGGAACCATTGTCTTGGCGGCAAGCATTCCCGGGAGGTGCGCTGCGCCACCGGCACCGGCGATGATCGCCCGCAGCCCACGTGCTGCCGCCGAGTCGGCGAAGGCGAACATCTCGTCGGGCATGCGGTGCGCAGAGAGCACGCTGGTCTCGTGAGCGACATCGAACTGCTGCAACAGCTCGACGGCTTTGCCCATCGTCGACCAGTCGCTGGCCGAGCCCATCACCACGGCGACCAGCGGGTTGTCGTCCACCGGCTCAGTATGGCATCCGCGCTGTCGCCGCGATCCGTGCGCCGGCCCGTTCGCCTTCGACCACGGCCGCGTGGGCGCGCCGTGGGGCGACGCTGTCGCCGATCCGTTCGACGCTGATGTTCATCGCCCTGAGCTCGTGGTACAGCCACTCGACGGGTGCCGCGGGGACTGCGAGCACCACCCAGTCGACGGTGCGGGTGACGGTGCTGCCCGTCGGGTGATGGAGCAGCTGCAGCGTCAGCGGGTCGCCGCCGACGCCCATCGCCACGAGGTCGGTCGACTGGGCGATGCCCTTGGCGCTGGCCCGCATCCACCAGTTCTCCATGTCGAGGGTCACGCCGAGATCCTGCCCGACGACCATGCCGTTGGTGATCACCTCGACGCGACAACCGCGATCGGCCAGCAGCTCGGCCACTGAGGTTGCGTGGTGGAAGCCGAGCTCGTCGATGACGACGACGTCGCCGCTCGGCTCGGCGCTGCCGTCGAGGACGGCACGAACGTCGACGACGTGTTCGATGCCCTCGGGTACCCACCACGGTCGTTGCGCTTCGGCGCCGGTGGCGACGATCACGTGATCGGGTCGCTGATCATGGATCAACCCGGCGCCGACCTCGACGCCGTAGTGGATCGTCACGCCGAGGCGATGGCACTCGGCGAGCTGGTTGCGGATCAAGTCGCCGAGCTCGGCCCGGTTGGGCACCGATGCCGCCAGGCGGATCTGACCACCGGCATGGGCCCCCTTCTCGTAGACGACCACGCTGTGACCGGAGCGGGCCGCGGCGATCGCAGCCTGCAGGCCAGCAGGGCCGGCGCCGATAATGATGGTCGGGACTAGCCGCCGCTCGCTGACGCTCGCTTTGGCCGCTCCCTCCGTGCGGCTCGTCGCTGGCGCTTCCCTCGCCGCGCCTGCCTGGCCGCGCGTCCCGCCGCGCACGTTGGCGCCGACTGGCGCCCTCGCCGCGCCTGGCTGGCCGCGACGCCTGGCTCGCACGTCGGCGGCGAGCTGCGCCTCGCGACCGGTGTGGGGGTTCTCGATGCACCCCAGCCAGCGGTTGAGACCCATCCGGCCGACACATTCCTGGTTGCACGACAGGCACAGGCGGATCGCCTCGGTCGCGCCGGCGCGCGCCTTGGCGGCGAACTCGGCGTCGGCGATCTGGCCGCGCACCACACCCACCAGGTCGCAATGGCCCTCGGCCAATGCCCGTTCCGCTTGCAGCGGGTCCTTGAACCGGCCGACGCCGACCACCGGCAGGTCGACCGCCTTGCGGATCGCGCTGGGGATGAACATCGCGTAGCCCGGCGGCACGTGCATGCTCGCTTCGATCATGAACAGGCTGGCCGTGGCCACACCGATCGACGTGTTGATGTAGTCGACCTGGCCGCTCGCCTCGACCGTGCGTGCCACCTCGATGGCGTCATCGAGCGTCGTGCCGCCGTCGATCAACTCGTCACCACAGATGCGCACGCCCAGCGCCAGCTCGCCGCCGATGGCGGCGCGCACCGCGGCAACGATCTCGAGCAGGAGTCGCGTCCGGTTGGCGAGCGTTCCTCCGTAGTCGTCGGTGCGCTTGTTCGTCGCCGGCGACAGGAAGCCGCGGACGATCGAGCTGTGGCTGCACTGCAGTTCGATGCCGTCGAAGCCACCTTCCCGACAGTGCCCCGCTACCAAGGCGTAGCCGGCGACGATCTCGTCGATGTCGGCTTTGGTGACGGCCTTCGGTACCTCACGGAACAACGGATCGGCGACTGCCGACGGCGCCCACACGGGGAGACGCGAATACATCGAGCTGGCCTGCCCGCCGTTGTGGTTGATCTGAGCGAGGATCGGCACGCGGTGTCGGTGCACGGCGTCGGTGATCCGCCGATAGCCGGGGATCACGTCGCGATGGAAGCCGTGGATCAGCTTCTCGTAGGGCCAGTCGGTCGGATGCGTCGAGTGCTCCTCGGTGATGATCAGCCCGGCCCCGCCCGCAGCACGCGCCGCGTAGTAGGCGGCATGCTGCTCGGTCGGCTTGCCGTTGCGGGCGTAGTTGGTGAGGTGAGCGCTGAAGACGATCCGGTTGCGGGCCGTCACGGGACCCAGAGCGAGCGGAGTCCACAGGTACCGGTACGCGGCCACCACCCGATCTTGGCACCGTTTGAGGACTCACGGCCCATATCCGGGCCGGGAGTTCACAAACGCAGTGGGGACAGAGGCGATCGCCAAGGCGGCGATCGTTCGAGAGACCGAACCGGGTACCGGGTTTGCCGTGTTGACGGCCGGATTGCTGGCCGGACCGTCCGGCGGCCGGGCGCTCAACGCCGTCACCGGCCACGACAGGCCGGTGGCCGCCGTCGTCGAGATGCTCGCCGCCGACGCGATCCCAAAGCTGGCCGCGCTCCACTGAGACTTGTCCCCGTTTTCGCGCCCTAATCTTGGCGCGCTTCGTAGGCAACGTTCCCTCGAGGAGTGATGTGATGGTCTCGCCGTCTCAAACATCGACGCTCACTGAACGAGTTGCACCCGCGCCAGCACCGGGCGCGTCGCCGGGCCCTGCCCCGGGCAGCGTTGCGTCCGCCATGAAACCGTTGATCGACGAGGTCTTCGGTGTCGAGTTGCCGTTGCGGCTCGAGTTCTGGGACGGGTCGGCGCTGTCACCGTCCGATGCGGTCGGCACGTTGCACTTCAACACGCCCGACGCGATCCGCAGGCTGCTGTGGATGCCGAACGAGCTCGGCCTGGCCCGTGCCTACGTCAGCGGCGACATCGCCCTCGACGGGCAGATCTTCGACGTCGTGGTCGCGTTCCGCGACGCCAAACCCGAAGGCGTCGCCGTCGGAGCTGCAGTACGTGCCCTTCCGACGGCAGTGAAAGCGGCGCGCCGATCGGGTGCCTTCGGTGGGCCGCTGCAGCCCCCGCAGGAGGAGGCGCGCGTCCGCGGGTGGCGACACTCGCTGCGCCGCGACGCGGCAGCAGTGACCCACCACTACGACGTCGGCAACGACTTCTATCGATTAGTGCTCGGCCCGATGATGACGTACTCGTGCGCTCGCTTCACCGAACCCGACTCGACACTCGAGCAGGCACAGGCTGCCAAGCACGAGTTGATCTGTCGCAAGCTCGGCCTGCCCGAGCGTCCGGGCAGCAGGATGCTCGACGTCGGGTGTGGTTGGGGATCGATGGCCATCCACGCCGCGGTGCACCACGGGGCGCGATCCGTGGGCATCACCCTCAGCCGTCCGCAGGCCGAGCTGGCTCGGCGTCGCGCCGAGGAGGCGGGGGTCGCCGATCGCGTCGAGATCCGCGTTCAGGACTACCGCGAGCTCGGCGGCGAGACGTTCGACGCCATCTCCTCGATCGGGATGTCGGAGCACGTCGGCCACGCCAAGATCGACCAGTACTTCGCCACGTTGCATTCGGTGCTCCGCCCCCAGGGTCGTCTGCTCAACCACGCGATCACGTCTGTCGGCGGATCCAAGCTCGGTCGCAACTCGTTCGTGGGCAGGTATGTGTTCCCCGACGGTGAGCTGATCGACGTCGGCCGGCTCGTCCTGGCCATGGAGGGCGTCGGGTTCGAGGTCCGCGATGTCGAGTCGCTGCGCGAGCACTATGCCCGCACGCTGCGCGCCTGGGTGGCCAATCTCGAGTCGAACTGGGACGAAGCGGTGCGGCTGGTCGGCGAGGCGCGCACCAAGATCTGGCAGTTGTACATGGCCGGCTCGGCGGTCGGGTTCGACGACGGTGGCATCGCCATCCACCAGATCCTCGGCCTGATTCCCGGTGCAGCAGGTGAATCGGGCATGCCGGCGACGCGGCGCAGCTGGGACTAGCGCTCAGAACGCGAGCTGGCTGACCGTGTAGATCACCAGCCCGGCAAGCCCGCCGACGATCGTGCCGTTGATGCGGATGAACTGCAGGTCGCGTCCGACCTGCAGCTCCATGCGGTCAGCGGTGACGCGGCCATCCCACTTGGCAACCGTGCCGGCAATCAGGTCGGCGACCTCGCCGCGATAGTGGTCGACGACGTGACCGGCGGCGCGCATCACCCAGTCGTCGACCTTGGCCTGCAGCTCCGGCTCTGCCGCTAGCCGGCGACCGAGCCCAGCCAGCGCCTGGTCGATGCGCACGCGCAGTTCGCCGGCAGGCTCGTCGAGCGCCTTCAACGTGTTGCGCTTGAGCTCCTCCCACAGCGATCCCAGCCAGCCGCGAACATCCGGGTGAGCGAGCAGCTCCTTCTTCAACTCCTCACCCTTGGCGAGCAGACCGGGATCGTGGCGCAGCCGATCGGCGAAGGCGGCGACACGCCGGTCGATCGATTGGCGGACCTCGTGGTTCGGGTCGGCACCGACATCGGCGAGGAAGCTGTGCACCGCCGCGTAGATCTTGGTGAACAGACGATCGTCGATCTTCTCCGGGATCCACCACGGTGACTCGTGCTCGAGCCGGGCGCGGAACGTGGCCCGGTTGTCCTCGAGGAACCCCTCGAGACCGGTCAGCACCGAGTTGAGCAGGCGTTGGTGATGACCGTCTTCCATTGCCAGGTCGATCGCTCGGCCGAGGAGCGGCGCGACCGGTGTGGCTTGGACTTGCCGTTCGATCAACGCCTCCAACGCCGAGGACACGTCACGATCGTCGAGCACCTCGAACGCACCGCGCAGCAGATCGCCGACCCCTTCGCCGGCCTTGGCCGCGTTGACGTCGTCGGACAGCCACTCGCCGAGCCGCTTGCCGACCTTCGCACCGGCTAGTCGGTCGTGCAGCACATCGCGCGTCAGGAAGTTCGTCTGTACGAACTCGCCGAGTGACCTGCCGATCTGGTCCTTGCGGTTGGGCACGATCGCCGTGTGCGGGATCGGCAGCCCGAGCGGGTGCCGGAACAGTGCCGAGACCGCGAACCAGTCGGCCAAGGCACCGATCATCGATGCTTCGGCGAAGGCACGCACGTAGCCCGCCCAACTGTGTTCGTCTTGTTGCCAACGGGCGACGAAGAACACGATGGTGGCCACGGCGAGCAGCGCCGTCGCGACCAGCTTCATCTTGCGGAGGGCGCGCCGGCGTTCCAGATCGTTCGCCGAGATC
>DATBKA010000597.1:0-2950 GCA_036556105.1 Ilumatobacteraceae bacterium
GAGTCCGAGCCTGGCACCGTGTTCCGGTACAGCAACATGAACTTCTGCCTGTTGGGATTGTTGATCGAGCATGTCACGATGCGGTCGTTCGAGGAGGCGATCGCCGTGCAGGTGCTCGACCCGATCGGCATCCACCCGCACTTGGCGCCGACCTTCGACACACGTCCCGGCGATGCAACGCACGCGTCGGGCCCCGGCCGCAACTACATGGAGTCGCTCGGTCCGGCCGGCGGCTGGGTGGCGACGCCATTGGAGATCGCTCGGCTCGCCCAAGCGTTGCGCCCGGAAACGAGAGATCCGCGATTGCTCGACGAAGACACGGTCGCCGAGATGCGCACGCGCGTGACGGTTCCCGTCGAGGATCCGCCGCCGGTCAACGGCTGGAGCTACGGGCTCGGACTGATGCTGTTCGGTGACGGTTCGTGGGGGCACACCGGCACCATCGAGTCGACGCACGCCGTCGTCGTCAATCGCAACGACGGCCTCACCGTGGCGCTGATGATCAGTGGCGAGTACCCGCGCAACACAGACGACCTGCTGCCGCTGATCGACGCTGCAGTCGGCGCCGCCACCGCCGGCTGACCCGCCGCGGGCTACCTTCGCGACGATGGCCCTGCCCCGCAGCGGGATGACGCCGGAGGCGATCTTCGCTCATCTCGACGAGCTCAAGCGCGACGACGTTCGCTGGCGGCTCGGTCGCGCCTTCACGCTCGTCTACTACGGCGGCGAGGACGTGCAGGCGGTAGCAGAGGAGGCGTACCGCCGGTACTCGTCCGAGAACGCCCTCAACACCGACGCCTTCCCAAGCTTGCGCACGATCCAAGCCGAGGTCGTGGCGATCGTCGGCGACTGGCTGGAGGCCGGCGAAGGTGCTGCCGGGTTCATGACCTCCGGTGGGACGGAGAGCATCCTCCTCGCGGTGAAGGCGGCGCGTGAGCGTGGTCGCAGCGAACGCGGCATCACCACGCCGAACGTCGTCCTTCCGGCCAGCGCTCACGCCGCATTCGAGAAGGGCTGCAGCTACTTCGGTCTCGAGAGCCGGCGTGCCCCGGTCGGCGGCGATTGGCGGGCTGACGTGGCCGCGATGGAGGAACTGATCGACGCCAACACGGTTCTGCTCGTCGGTTCGGCGCCGCAGTATCCGCAAGGCGTGATCGACCCGATCGCGGCGATCGCCGACCTAGCCAGCAGCCGTGACATCAACTGCCATGTCGATGCATGCATGGGTGGCGTGACGCTGACGTACCTGGCTCGCCTCGGCGAGCAGATCCCTCCATGGAACTTCGCTGTCCCGGGGGTGACGAGCGTGTCGGTCGATCTCCACAAGTACGGCTACACCGCCAAGGGTGCGTCGGTGATCATGCACCGCACCAAACAGCTGCGCAGCTACCAGACGTACGTGACCGACAACTGGCTGGGCGGGCTGTACGGCTCGTCGGGGATCCTCGGCACGAAAGGCGGTGGATCGATGGCCGCGGCGTGGGCCGTGATGCACTACCTGGGTGACGAGGGGTACCTGCGCCTCACGGCCGCTGCTCGCGCCGCGTGCCTGCAGTTCGCCGCGGCGATCGAGGCCATCCCCGAACTGACCCTGCGCGCTCGACCCGAGGCGACGCTGTTCGCGTTCGGCGCTGATGATCCGTCACAGCTCGATGTCTTCGCCGTCGCCGACGTGTTGTGGAGGCGCGGCTGGTACGTCGACCGCCAAGGTCCTCCCCCGTCGCTGCACTGCACCGTGAGCAACGTTCACGCCGGATTGATCGAGTCGTTCGTCGACGATCTGCGCGCCAGTCTCGACGAGGTGTTGCGCACTTCGGCGTCGTCGGGACGAGGCGCTGCCTACGGCACGGTCGAGTAACTCATCGGCTTGCGTTGATCGACGCGCACGGCCGCCATCGCCAGTGCCGCGGCGACTGCGGTGAGCCCGACGATCGTGGCGGTCACCGACGCGTAGCCGTTGGCCATCACGTCGACGAAGTCGTACGGGTAGATGTGGATGACGGCACCGCGGACGAGGGTCAGTGCGATCCAGAACACCGGGTACACCAACATCTCGACGACGTGGTGCCGTGCGAACCGGCCGCGTCGACCGAGCAACCACGTGCCGACGAACAGCACGGGTGACACGGCGTGGGCCAACACGTCGCCGACCTTGGCGATACCGACGTAGTGCTGATCGGTGGCCAGGACTGCGTAGTACACGACTGCCGTGACGGTGATGCACACCAAGCCAACGAGTCGCGGCGTGCCGCTCATCCAGCTCCATCGTCCCGGCCCGAGGGCCAAGGCTGCGGACACGACGAGCACGATGATGTTCGACTGGATGGTGAAGTAGCACAGCTCGTTGGCGAACCGACCGAACACCGTCGGGAACTGTGGGTCCTTGGTGGTCATTGCGTCGCCGAACTTGATGACCAGGGCGACGGCGGCGACAACGGCGTTGAGGCCCGACGCCAGGCGCCAACGATCGAACTGCGGGCTGGTGTGAGTCGTGGTCTGCACGGCCGCTATTCGCCGCCGACCAGCCTGCGGATCTGCCTGGGCCGCGCGGACCGAGGTCCCTACTGGCGAGGAGCGAACGCAGCTACAGTGCTGAGTGCCGACCACCCGATCGGGAGAGCCTGTAACGCAGCCAGCGTTGCAGCGCCGAAGGAGCAACCGCCCCGGAATCTCTCAGGCAAACGGACCGCTCGGGAAGGCAACGCTGGAAAGCAGCGGGGTTTGGAGCCCGTTCGCCGAAGGGGAAATCCGCTCGACGTGATCGCCGGCGGAGAAGCTCTCAGGTACCGATGACAGCTGGGGATGCACAACAGATCCTGAGATCCCCAGGGAGTAGTCATGCGAGCGTCTCTCGACCAGCTGGTCGACGTTGCCGAGTTCACCCGTCGCCACACATCGGCGACACCGGCCGATCGCGAGCACATGCTCGCCGTGATCGGTGAGCCGACGA